>NZ_JBLYIG010000659.1:0-6087 GCF_049222245.1 Nitrospira sp. BLG_2
GTGTCATCGTGCTTGATCCGTACGATGAAGCGGTGTGGATCAACATCGCCGTCTTCGGCGGTAATGCCGAGAGCGGCTTGTACTGGCAAAAGATTCATCCGGGTAAAAATGTGAAGTTCTATGCCGATAAGTCAGCCTGGGAAGAGCTGAAGAAGATGGGCCGACCCCATGCGGGACCCGCAGCAGCGAAAGATGTACCCCCTGGCAGCACGACCGACTTGATTGAATTCGTCGTCACGGAGACCGAGCAGAACCATCGGGTGATTTCGTCGGTGAAGAAGATTCCTGAGGTGTCCGGTGCAATTGGTAAACCCGTGAGCATTTCGGCGCTTCGTCTCAAAGATTGTGCCGGGAAAAACGAGTTCGACAAGGCTTGCGCGGCGGCCAAGCAAGGCCTCAACACTACGCCGATGGGTCCTGACGGGAGCAGTGTTGGAATGCAATACGATGTGATGCTTCCAGGGGGGAAAACCCTCGGTGGCCTCATTCCCTGGACTGCGCAGTATAATCTGGCTCGCTGAAAGTTATTCCAGATGGAAACGGGCGGCATTCCTTGTGGAAGTGCCGCCCGTTTTGTTTTTACCCTCAGATCCAATGAGGAATTATCGATCGGATGGATCCGATCTCACCATGCGCTGCAGTTCGGCAAGGCGATTCAATGCATCAAGCGGCGTCATTGAGAACAAGTCGATCTGCTTGACCTCCTCAATGATTGGGTGAGGAGTAGGAAGGGATTCAGGTGTCAGGGGGAGTTGTTCCTGGATCGACTCGGAACGAGCCGACTCCGGTTGTTCAAGTTGCGACAGTACCGCTTGCGCCCGAGAGATCACGCCGGGAGGGAGCCCTGCGAGCTTGGCGACGTGGATACCGTAACTCCGGTCGGCTTTGCCCGCCACGATTTTTCTAAGAAACACGACGTCCCCGCCGCATTCCTGAACGGCTACGTGAAAATTTTTGATGCCGGTCCGTTGTTGCTCCAACTGCGTCATCTCATGATAATGAGTGGCAAACAACGTGCGCGCGCCTAATCGTGCGCGGTCATGGATGTGCTCTGCGATTGCCCAGGCGATGCTCAGGCCATCGTAGGTGCTTGTGCCGCGACCGATTTCGTCCAAGAGAATCAGGCTGCGCTGAGTAGCGTTCTGAAGAATATTCGCCGTCTCGACCATTTCAACCATGAACGTACTCTGGCCTCCGGCCAGATTATCCGAGGCGCCCACCCTTGTGAAGATACGATCGGCCAATCCGATATGCGCTTCTTCGGCGGGCACGAAGCTGCCGATTTGAGCCATCAACACGATCAGCGCGACCTGCCGAAGATACGTGCTCTTCCCTGCCATGTTTGGACCGGTAATGATCAGCAGCCGGTTCATTTCCAGATCCAAGGCGGTATCATTCGCCACGAATACCGAGTCCGTGCAGAGTCGTTCGACCACGGGGTGACGACCGCCCTGTATGGTGATGACACCGCTTTCTGTCACCATCGGTTTGGTGTATCTGTGCAACGCGGCGGCCTCGGCCAGTCCGGCCACGACATCAATCAGCGAAAGGGCGGCCGCCATGGCGTCGAGGCGATGGGCTTCTTTCGCCAACCGCGAGCGAAGCTGGGCAAAGATCTCCTGCTCACGAGCGAGCATCTTCACGTCTGCCCCGGTGATCCGTTCTTCCAGTTCCTTCAATTCCTCGGTCATGAACCGTTCGGCATTGACCAGGGTTTGCTTGCGAATGTAGTCGGCGGGGACACGGGCAAGATTGGCTTTGGTGATCTCGATATAGTATCCGAAAACTTGATTGTAACGGATCTTCAATGATTCAATGCCGGTTCGATCACGCTCCTGCGTCTCAATTGCGGTGATCCAGTTTTTCCCTTCCCTGCTGATTTTGCGCAATTCGTCGATTGCAGGATCATAGCCATCTTTGATGATGTTCCCATCGCGAATGGTGAGGGGAGCGTCAAGTCGGATTGCCCGCTCGATCAGGTCGTACAGATCTTGGCAGTTGTCCCATGATGCACGTGCATCGCAGAGCAGCTGATTCCGGAGCGGCGTCAGATCGACAAAAATCTCAGGTAAAAGCGAGAGGGACTGTTTGAGGGCCAAAAGCTCTCGCGGGCCGGCCAATCCGAGTACGATGCGACTGCCAAGCCGTGCGATATCCTGGATCTCCCGCAAGGCCGTGCGCAATGCAGTCCGCGCCTGCATGTGGTTCTTCAGTTCTTCCACCGCATCGAGCCGCAGTCGAATATGATCGCAGTGGAGTAACGGCCTCACCAGCCACTGGCGAAGGAGTCGACGACCCATCGCCGTGGCGGTCCGATCCAGCACACTCAGGAGAGTCGATGGGGGCACACCCGCCGCCGGCTCGTTCGACGCCAATGGCTTGACAAGTTCCAGATTACGGATGGTCGCTCCATCCAGGTGCATGTATTCGCTAGTATGCCGGATAGTGAACCGGCGAACGTGATCAAGAGGAACCGTCGGTTGGGTTTCGTGGAAGTACGACAAAACCGCTCCTGCAGCGCGACTGGCGGCTGGGAAGTCGGCGCAGCCTAGGGGTTCCAAGGTTTGCACGCGGAAGTGCTCAGTCAAGGCGCGAACAGCCGATTGTCGGCTGAACGATGCCGGGGGGCGTTCACATATGCGTGCTCCCGTGATGTGCTGGATCGACGCGGAGGATTGACGGACAAGGTCCGCCGGGCAGAGCACCTCCCGAGGATCCAGCCGAGCGACTTCGTTCAAGAGGTGCGTGAACGCATGAGGACCGTGAAACTCCATCCCCCAAAATTCACCGGTTGTAACCTCGAGGGCGGCCAAGCCTATCGGTATTTCCTGAGCTGTGTCTAATCGAACGGCGAGCGCGGCCAGATAGTTAGGCTCGGAAGGAGCGAGAAACTCCGTGTCTACGAGTGTGCCGGGAGTATAAAGCCTGACGACTTCACGCCGTACCAGCCCCTTCGCCGCCTTGGGATCCTCAACTTGCTCGCACAACGCGACGATACGACCGGCCTTCAATAGTTTTGCGATATAGCCTGTGGCTGCATGATAGGGAACGCCACACAGTGGGACAGGATGGGCGCTGTTCTTGTCACGGGAAGTCAGGGCGATCGAGAGGAGTCGAGAAGCGTCCTGCGCGTCCTCGTAGAACATCTCATAAAAATCTCCGACGCGAAAAAAAAGTATGGCCTCAGGGTATCCCTGTTTGATGTCCCGATACTGCCGCATGAGCGGGCTCAGGATCGAGTCATTCATCAACGAGGTCTCTCGAAGGCTCCATGTGAGTGGAGCCCTGGGCTCGGCCGGACATCTTCTCAAACGATTGCCGAAGTCGCTCTAAGTTGACCTCGGCTTCCTGTAACGCCTTCGTCTTTCGCCGAAGATCGATACGCCCGCGTACCCAAGGAGGAAACAACAAGATCGCCGCGACCAAAAGACCGATGACAAAGCCGGCCATGATGGGTTTGTAAATAGGAGTAGAGGCTTCGAGCAATCCAAAGAAATAGCGGAGTGTGACCTCCTGTTCCTGATTTTGAAGAAAAAAGGCCAACGAAAGGAGCACAAGAATACCGACCAGAATAAGTCGAGTCATCGCGGCGAAGTCTTTCTGCCGGCTTGGAGGCTTGGCCGGGCTGATCCGAGTGTTGGACGCACGACTTTCCCGATTCGAGCGAGAAGGGAACGAGAGCGTGAACCGCGTGCCTCCACGCGGGCTCTTCTGGTCGTCCTGGTTCTATGGAAGAACCTCACTTCCAATCGGTCCTCCGGTAGCAAGCGGGGAAATCGATCTGCCCACTCGATGGCGACGGCCGCGTCGCCGGTCAGATAATCCGATAGCCCTATCGACTCGGTTTCTTGAGCGTTCTGCAACCTGTACAAGTCGATATGAATGAGCGGCAGCCGCCCTTGGTATTCCTGCACAATCAGATACGTCGGACTCGTGACGGAAGCGGCCGGTATGCCGAGCCCGGCGCCGATCCCGCGGACGAATGCCGTCTTGCCTGCACCTAATTCACCGATCAAGGCGAGCACCTCTCCTCCACGAAGCAGCCGGCCAATGGCGTATCCGAACGATTCTGTCTCCTCAGGTGATGAGAGGGTAAGGCCCAGAGGGCTGATAGATATCGCCATGGAAGCGTCCTTACACGGGATCATTCCATATGGTATTGGGTGTGTTTGATGAAGCCTGATATATCTGCCTGAGAGCGTAGGGAATTTCTTCGATCACGTCTCCCGCAATCATCCCGGCCTGCCCCATTCTGGCTGCAGCCAAATCGCCGGCTGTCCCATGTAGGTACGTTGCGGCACAGGCAGCTTCCCAGGAGGGCACGCCTTGCGCTAGGAGGCCCACCATCATGCCGGTCAACACATCGCCTGTTCCTGCCGTCCCCATCCCCGGATTGCCGGTGGGGCAGATCGCGACGGCTCCATCCGGTCTGGCGACGACGGTCCGGGCTCCCTTCAAAACGACGAACAGGCCTCGCTCTCGCGCGAAGCGGGAAGCCGTACCGATCCGATCACTATTGACGGTCTGAGGTGTTGCGTCGGCTTCCAGTCTCGCCATTTCTCCGGGGTGGGGCGTGATAATCGGGGGTGTTTTGCAAGATGCCAGAAGAGCAGTCCGTCCCGTCAATGCGTTCAGGGCGTCCGCATCCAAAACAGCCGGCCGATCAAGCTGTTTCGCCAAGGCCTGGACGAGTTCAACTGTTTCGGGATGAGTCGATAATCCCGGACCGATGGCGACCGCGGTTCTAGCCGCCATGAACGCGGTCAGCCGATCCAACGCGGTCCGCGCGAAGGTGCGCGCTTTGGTTTCAGGCATCGGAACCGTCATCGCCTCCAACAGCTTTGCTTCCAATATATCGTTGACACTCGCAGGGATTGCAACGGACACGAGGCCCGCGCCGACACGCAGGGCCGCTCGTGCGGCCATGGCGGCGGCACCGGTTTTTCCAACGGACCCGGCAATAATGCCGGCGTGTCCAAATGTACCTTTGTGACTCGATGGCTGTCGTCCCGGCAGGTACGTCCGCACTTCGCGCCCTGTGATCAAGGTCGTTCGGCTCTCGACTGCGTCAATGTAAGCCGGTGGAATTCCGATGTTTACGATGGCCGCCTCTCCGGCGAGGTCGATCCCATTGTTTTGATAGAGGCCTAACTTTGGAAGACCAAAGGTCACGGTAAGAGAGGCACGAACGGCTCGGCCCATGATCCTTCCAGTATCGGCATGGAGACCTGATGGAAGATCGACAGCCACGACAGGACGACCGGTCTCGTTGATACAGTCAATGGTCTCGGCATAGCGTCCGGTTACAGCGGATGAGAGTCCTGTCCCGAGGAGCGCGTCGACGAGGATCTCACTGTCCCGCAAAAGCGCTTGCGTCTGAGCCTTGGACGTGTAGAGGTAGACGGAAGATTTCCCTCCGCCCCGAACGAATTGCTTATACATCGTTGCGGCATCGCGGCTCAGTTCCGAGGTGGGTGCCATGACGAGAACGCGCACGTTGGCATGGCGCCGGCGGAGTAGGCGAGCAGCGACGAATCCATCTCCCCCATTGTTGCCTTTTCCGCAAACAACGGTGACCGCCTTGCCCCGCACAGGTCCCAGCCGGTGCTCAAGGCAAGATACGACACCGGACCCGGCACGTTCCATCAGCGTCGTCGCCGGGATATGGGCCTCTGAGATCGTCCGCCGGTCGAGCCCCTGCATTTGCGCCGCGGTGATGATCTTGATCATGGTGAACCGAACGTGGTGAAAGGGCGGGTCCAGCGGGTCGACGACATCAGATCAACCGAGCAAAGCCTTCATCTCTTTCACGGCTTGTACGAGACCCACGAGGACCGCCCGTGCGACGATACTGTGCCCGATGTTGTACTCGACGATTTCGGGAATATGCGTCAGGCGTTTGATGTTACGGTAATTCAGTCCGTGCCCGGCATTGACCCCGATCCCAAGCTTGTAAGCCAGCTTGGCGGCGTGGGTGATGGCCTCGAATTCCGCGTCGGCTTCCTTGGAGCGTGTGGCATTCGCGTAACGACCGGTATGCAGCTCCACGAAATCAGCCGTAATTTTGTGTGCGGCCCTGATCTGATT
>NZ_JBLYIG010000660.1:0-3673 GCF_049222245.1 Nitrospira sp. BLG_2
GGTCAGCTCTTGCTCAATGCCGGAGCTGTTTGCTGGCGAAAGATGGTTGATCTCTTCACGTATGTGACACGGTATGAGGACGAGACCTCTCCAAGGGGCCGTAAACCGCTTGCGCTACCCGACCGAACGATGGAGCACAGCAAGCTTCAACAGGATCACGTCCAGCCGAACGGAAAGCCAGTCAACGGAAAGCCGGTCCAAGAAGCAGAGAACCCGCATGCTGCAAAAGTCACCATCCTACAAAAGCCGGCTCAGGCACCGACTCTTGTTCAGTCGGAAGAAGTCGCCGAACTCCGAACCTTTCTGGTCGGGCAGCAGGATGAGATTGCACGGCTTACTTCACACATTCAAGAGTTGACTTCCTTGGTTGCCTCTCAGCAACAGGTTCTCGTTCATCTCGGTAAAGAACTGGAAGTCGGCGCATTCTCGACGACGTCGACCGGCACGGCGGCCGCCTCTTTCAAGCGAAACCGCATCGGTCGGAAGAAACCGGGTGAAAACGAGACACCGAATTCTTCTCATGAAAATGAACATCCGTTTTCTCCTCAGAAAAGTGAAGGCCAGGCGCTCAATCTTTAAGCCGGGCTCGGTCAGCCTATATTGACCGTGGCTCCGAGCGATTCTTGAGCACGTCGTAGGTAAACAGAACGAATCCTCCTACTGACCCGCGACAGTGGTTCCCTCAACACGCATACCTGTCCTCCAGCAGGCTGCGCATAAGCCATTCTGACTTGGCATCTTTTTCCGCATCTTGCTAGCCAGGTACGGGTCTCGTCTGCTACAAAGCCGTCAATGAGCATCTGTCGCCTCCTCTTGTGGGCGGTGCCGTGGATAGGGCTGTTGGCGCTTGATTTGAGTGCGGCCGCCGAACGCCATGTCGCTCGGGTCCCCCTCTTTGACAATCTCGGCACCCTTCATCATCCCATCACGACGAACTCCATCGAGGCTCAACAATACTTTGATCAAGGTCTGCGGTTCGTGTACGCCTTCAACCATGAAGAGGCGATCATGGCCTTCGAAGAAGCCGCGCGTCTTGATCCCTCCGCGGCGATGGCCTATTGGGGGGTGGCGCTCGCGTCTGGTCCGAACATCAATGCGGCGATGGACAAGGCAGCAGAACGACGGGCGCGGGATGCCGTACAAAAGGCTCGCTCGCATCGTGCCCATGTGAGCCCAGCCGAGCAGGCCTATATCGATGCGATCGGCAAGCGATACGCTCTCAACGGGCATGCGAGACCGGCCCTCGATAAGGCGTATGCGGACGCCATGCGTTTGGTCTGGCGGCAGTTTCCGAACGACCCGGATGCCGGTGTATTGTTCGCTGAAGCGTTGATGGACTTACGCCCGTGGGATTTATGGACGGCGGCCGGCCGGCCAAAGCCCGGCACCGACGAGATCCTGTCCACATTGGAGTCGCTTCTGGCGCGTTTCCCGAATCATCCCGGGGCGTGCCACTATTACATCCATGCCGTGGAAGCTTCCCCGACCCCGGACCGTGCCGTGGCCTGCGCGGAACGATTGCCCGGTCTCATGCCGGGCGCCGGCCACTTGGTCCACATGCCGGCCCACATCTACATGAGACTGGGTCGATATCATGAGGCGGCCGAACGGAATGCGCATGCCGCGGATGTCGATCGCCACTATTTGACTGCCCGAAAGTTAAACGGCGACTATGCCGACGGTTACTACTCCCACAACCTGCATTTTCTTTGGGCGTCCTTGGCGATGGAGGGACGAAGAGCCGAGGCTTTGAAGGTGGCGCGCCGGCTGACGGGAACGATCACCGAAGAGGAAGCGCGGAAGGACAGATGGAAGGAATTGTATCTTCCCACTCCTTTGTGGTCGATGATCAGGTTTGGACAGTGGGATGAACTGCTGCGTGAACCGCCTCCTCCCAAACTGCTGCGTCTGCAGCAGGGGATGTGGCGACTGGGAAGAGGAATGGCGCTATCGGCGTCAGGCCGCTTGCCCGGCGCCGAGGGCGAGCATGCGGTGCTGGTCGGCATGGCCAAACGCTTGGGCCGTGATCGGACGTCGGAAGAAAAAACTGAACGGAGCCTGCTCATAATCGCGGAGCGACTGCTGGCAGCTGAGATCGCGATGCGCCGCCACAAGCACGACGAGGCCTTCAAATCGTTCGCGGATGCCATCAAACTGGAGGAGGAGTTACCGTACAACGAACCTCCGTTCTGGCCAGTTCCAATTCGTCACTACCTTGGCGCCGCCTTGCTGAGGGCCGCTCAACCCGGCAAGGCGGAAGCTATTTACCGAGCGGATCTGACGAAGAACCCGCGGAACGGCTGGGCTCAGTTCGGACTCATGCAGAGCCTCCGTGCCCAACGGAAAGACCGTGAAGCAGACGCCGTGGAAAAACAATGGCAACAGGCCTGGGAGCATGCGGATGTGACCCTCACGGCTTCAAGATTTTGAGGTAGAGAAAATAGAATGGACTATGGGAGGGAGTGATGCGATTTGTGGTTGGAGTGATGGGGCCCGCCAAGGCTCCGAAGCGGGACCTCGAGAATGCCCGCACGCTCGGAGAATTCATTGCCAGGCGTGGCTGGGTCGTGTTGACCGGCGGCCGTGACGTGGGTGTCATGGACGCGGCTTGCGAAGGGGCCAAGCGGGTGGGCGGAAGCTTGACCATCGGGGTCTTGCCGACGGCCAAGGATAAGGTGTCGCGCCATGTGGACGTGCCGATCATCACTGAGATGGGCAGTGGCCGTAACAACATCAATGTCCTGACCAGCCATGTCGTGGTGGTGTGTGGATTGAGCGGATCGGGCACGGTATCCGAGGTCGCCCTGGCGGTGAAAGCCGGTAAACCGGTCATTCTCGTTGAGGCTTCTCCCGCCGACGTGGCGTTCTTCCGAAAACTCAACCCGCAATTGGTCAATGCCGCCGGTTCACCGGAAGAAGCCATCGAGCTGATCATGAAGCTCATGGACGGACCCCGACGACGAGTGCGCCGCACAGGACAGCATACCCACGGCTATCTTCCGGTCTGAAGCCCGAAGCCTGCAAAGGCATGCTCGGACTGAATCGTTTTCCTCTCAAGCTGAACCGGCATCCCTCTCTTCACCATCGCCGTAGTAAGATGTAAACGTTGCGGCACGATGGAGAAGGAGAATCACTATGACTACTCTTCACCGGTTCTCGATCATGGCGGTCGGTCTCGTAACTTGCGCGACTCTGGCAGGTTGGCCTTCAAGCGGAGCTCAGGGCGCGGCACCCACCGCGAAAGCCTACTTTGCAGGAGGGTGTTTCTGGTCCATGGAACTCGCCTTCGAACAGGTCGCCGGAGTGCTCGAGGTGGTCTCCGGATACATGGGCGGTACGGTCGCCAATCCCACCTATGACCAAGTTTCAGCCGGAAAAACAGGGCATGTGGAGTCTGTCGAGGTGACGTACGATCCATCGAAGGTCAGTTATCACAAATTATTGGACGTCTTTTGGCGCAATATCGATCCGGTCATGCCGAACGGGCAATTTTGCGACTACGGCAATCAATATCGGACGGCGATCTTTTATACGACCGACGAGGAAAAGCAGCTCTCGGAAGAGTCGAAAAGCAAGATTGAACAGTCCAAGCGGCTTCCTGCGCCGATCGTGACTCGGCTGGCCAAAGCTTCGAGCTTCTACCCAGCCGAGGATTATCATCAGGATTTCTACA
>NZ_JBLYIG010000661.1:0-4740 GCF_049222245.1 Nitrospira sp. BLG_2
CAATGTGACGGTCGCGGCGTCCTTCGACATTGGAACCGAGAGCATTGCGGGACGGCCCGGTAGCCCGCGAGCCTTTGTCATGGGAGGCAATATAGTCGTGAGATGGCATATCACGGGTCCCTGGTCCGTGGCATTGCGACCGGAATTCTACTGGGATCGGAACGGTCGATGGACAGGAGCCGAACAATTCGTGAAGGCCATCACGTCCACCGTCGAGTATAAATTTCCGTACAAATGGATGAGCACTGTCGCGCGGGTCGAACACCGTTACGACGACTCCACTGGAGTCGGGGGCGGGTTTTTCAAGAATGGCGAGCTTCGTCCCGGTGAAATCGGTCTTACGCCGGGGCAGCATCTGCTGTTGTTGGGAGTTCTCTTGAGCTTCGACTCACCGTGAGGTCGAATCCACTCGCGGTACAAGAAATAGCATCATTTCTGGAACCGCGCCCGACCGAAAGCGTCCATTCGTCCCCAGCGCCCAGGTATGTCAAGGAGTTCGAGACGCTCGATCGGCGCCGGAATGGCCGGATCGACGATAAGGTGCTCTCCGTCCGATTCGAGCCCAAGGAGTGTACGGATGAGGAGCAGGGGCGCACCGGTCGCCCATGCCTGAGGGCTGCAGGCGGTGGGGTATTCCACGGGAAAGCGTGTGACCGCGCGCTGGTAGCCGGCGAATGTCTCGGGCAAGCGGTAATCGAAGAAGACAGCGGCCTCCAGGATGGCGAGCGCCAGACGCGCCGCCTCCGCGCGGTAGCCGTAGCGCCGCAGGCCCCAGGCGACAATCGAGGTATCATGCGGCCACACGGTGCCGACGTGGTATCCGATAGGATTATAAGAGCCTTCACTTTTCCCCATCGTTCGCACACCCCAGCCCGAAAAAAGCTCATCTCCCATGAGATGGCGCATGCAGCGGTCGGCCTTGTCACGGTCTACGATGCCACTCCAAAGAAGGTGACCGATATTCGATGTGAGCGAGTCGACCTTCCGTTTACTGCCGTCGAGAGCCAGGGCGAAGAACCCTCGCTCGGGGATCCAGAAGTCGCGATTGAACCGCTCTTTTAATGACTCGGCCTCCTGTTCGAGCTGTTTCGCCCACTCGGGATCGCCCCAGACGTCGCGCGCAAGACGCGCCGTCCGCCGTTTGGCGTCATACACATAGCCCTGGATCTCGCAAGTCGCGCGAGGGGGCGGCGCCAGCCGTCCATCGGCGAATGCAATCGAGTCCCAGGAATCCTTCCAGCACTGGTTCTCAAGACCGGTTGTCTTGTTGCGCCGCTCGTACTCCACGTAGCCGTCGCCGTCGCAATCTCCATACCGATCTATCCACGTCATGGCCGCGCGCGCCTCGCGTTGCAGCGAACCCGCAAGTTGCCGATCTCCCGTCCATCGTTCATACTCCTCCAGCAGGATAAGAAACAGCGGTGTGGCGTCCGCCGAGCCATAGTAAGGGGAATGAGGACGTTCTTCAAAAGCCGCCGTCTCGCCGAGACGCATCTCGTGCAGGATCTTGCCGGGCTCCTCATCGCGGAAGGGATCGTCCACGCGGCCTTGAAGCAGAGCCAAGAGACGCAAGGTCGTCGCGGAGAGTTCAGGACAGAAGGGAAGGGTTTGGAAACTGGTGATGAGGCTGTCGCGTCCGAAGAGTGCCATGAACCAAGGGAGGCCGGCGGCTGGGAGCGCACCGGGGGCGACTCTGGTCCGAAACCGCAGCGCCGCCAAGTCGAGCAGGCTCTGCTGGTAGCTCCGCCCCAGCGGCTCCCAGGAAGAGATCAGTCGTGGCGCCGCCGCGATCCAGTCCTGCAGGCTCTGACCAAGTTCGGGGCGCGGTTCGACATCTTCGAGAGAGTATTTTACCCGCGGCTTCACCTGTCTTCCCGGGTTCTTGACAGCCACAATCTCGAGGGAGGTCTTCCACATTCCTTGCGCAGGTACCTCGACTTTAAATGTAAGGGCGTCTTCCTGCATAGTCGCCGGAGCGCTACTCGTGATCCAAGTTTCTCGGACGAAACGCTCGCGTCGGTATCCCAGCGTCAATCTTCCTTGGTCGAGCCGACGATAGAGCACGCCTTTCTTCGTCAGCTCCTTGTCTTTCACCTCGAAGAGATCGGCAAAGTCTGATCCTACGTCAAGCCGCACCGCCAACGTCTTCGGTTTCTTGCCATGGTTGGCGACTAAGATCTCTTCTATGAACCCATCCCCAACTGTACGCCGACGCACTAAGGAGATATCCGAATCGATGTACATGGTCCCCGTCGACAGGGCCATGTAGAACTGCGAAGAAAAATAGTGGGTGCGATCAGTCGAAAGGACGGTCCCCTTGCGGCCGTCCACCGTGAGGATCCAACGGGAGAGGAACCGTGTGTCGTCAAGAAACAGCCCATGATTATCGACTGGCGTGGCTTCGATATCGCCGCGTCGATCGCTGACAACAAACGTATTCCCATCAAGGATGCTGATCGTTTCGCTCATGGCACGCCTTCTTAGGATTCTGTTCTCCAACCGCAAATGGGGATTCAGCCTGTAGTTCGAGGGTCACCTTAATAATCAACGCCACGTCGCCGCTTATGTTGGCGTGACCTTGCAACGTTTCTACGATCAGGTTTGCCTCGCCACGAAGCAACCGTTCGACCAAGGCCTTGGTATCGCAGACCACAACGGCTTGAGCATCGTCGCCGCCGGTCGTCAACTCCAATTCGCCATCTTCGACCTCAAGGAGGTAGGCCGCCCCATCCCCCGTCTCAAACCTGATGCGACCCCGTACTCCCTTGAGCCGCGTCACCCTCTTCCGCGCAGGCGTTCGCTCGAGGAGACCCTCCATGCTTTCCGTCTCCAGGGGATTCCTTTTCGTTACTTCTTTGTTTCTCCTTAAGCGGTCCGCTGGATCGTCCAGCGTAGTGTCCATCTTCATAATGGATTGCAGTGCGAGGGTCTTATCGGCAATCGCCACAGCCGTAAATGTCCCGACCGAGAGTTTCAAAAACCGGCGTCGCGAAAGAGACATTGCAGGAACCGTTATCAAATGCCCTAGACGGTCGTCTAATCTGGAGATAACTTGTCGTTCTGTCGCGAGGAATCATAGGTAACACGCCATGCGCGAAGCAACTGCAAAATTGACCGTATTTGGACGGGCGTTGTCCGAGAACGGGAAGGAGTAATTACTTGCGTAGGCTCTTGAACCTTTCGAGCGCGGTTGTTCGTATTGCTCTGCGTGCTATGCGTTGGAACGAAGGAAAGTCTCAGCAGCCGAACTCAGGCAATTCCAATCGCCAATCACTACCATTTCTTTGGATGAACAACGGATTACGCACGACCGCGAGAAGCCTTGGGCAACCCCCCGCCGTTCCCTGGTCGGCACGTGTCCTTGGCATCAGATGCTGAAGGTGTTGTTGGATGGACACATTTGCTGTGAACCCATTGAGGAGGACCACAGGCCCGCCTACCGCTTCACGGCAACCGGACATTTGGTCGACTGTTGACTGGAACAAATGTAGTCAACGCTGGTGGGCGAGGACTACCGGTAGAGAGTTGCCCCCTCAACCTCTCCGTCTACCCAACAGCAGATTGAGGAACGGCAAAACTGGCCGCGTGATGCTACCTCTCGACTGTTACATAACTCTGTTTCAGATTTCCTGCTCGCTGGATTTCAGCTATTGGGATATCCATCAGCACATTCCAGCCGCACCGCTAGAAACAACAGGTCTCGATGGGCGAATTGTGAGCCTTACTTCCCGCCTCCACCTTCTTTCATCTTGTCCAGAACCTCATCAAGATTGAACGTTGCGGCCTTCTGGCGCTGCGGATAGTCCATGAAGCTTGTGAGAAAGTTAGCCACATAAGCTTGAGCCGGCACGAGCAGGAAAACGTGATCCAGGAGCCAGTCATAGTAGGTGTTCGAGGTGATGTCGGCCCGCTCGTAGGGGTCGGTCCGCAGATTGAAGATCTTCGGCACACGTAGAGAAACGAACGGCTCAGACCAAACCCGGAAGGTTCCCTCCATCCGCTGCTCCATGAAGACGAGCTTCCAGTTGTCGTACCTGAGCGCGGTCATCTGCTGGTCGTCATTGATATAGATGAAGGATTGCCTGGGACCTTTGTCGGCCTGGCCTGTGAGGTAAGGCACAAGATTGTACCCATCGAGGTGGACTTTATAGGCCATGTCCCCGACCTTATACCCCCTGAGCAGTTTCTCTTTCACTTGTGTGTCGCCAGCGACGGCTGCAAGTGTAGGTAGCCAGTCATAATGGGCTACCAACTCATTCGACACCTGTCCCGGTTTGATATGTCCAGGCCAGCGCACGGCAAGAGGGACCCGATAGGCACCTTCCCAGTTCGAGTTTTTCTCGTTGCGAAACGGCGTCATGGCGCCATCCGGCCACGTATTCATGTGCGGGCCGTTGTCGGTGCTGTACAGGACGAAGGTGTTGTTCGTGATGCCTAATTCGTCTAGCGCCTTGAGTACGGTGCCGACGTTTTTGTCGTGATCGATCATGGCGTCATGGTAAGGACTTTGCCAGCGCCCTGACTGACCGAGGCTCTCTGGCTTGGTGTGTGTACGCAAATGCATGTGGGTCGAGTTGATCCACACGAAGAACGGCTTGCCGGCCTTGCTCTGCCGGGTCACGAACTCTACCGCCCGTGCGACAATGTCGTCGTCGATTGTTTCCATCCGCTTTTTGGTCAGCGGTCCGGTGTCCTTGCACACCTGCTTACCGACGCGGCCGAAGCGCGGATCCTCGGTCG
>NZ_JBLYIG010000662.1:0-2503 GCF_049222245.1 Nitrospira sp. BLG_2
AGACCTGCCACGCTTACTGCACCTACTGCTTCCGCTGGCCGCAGTTCGTGGGGCTGGACGAGCTCAAGTTCGCCAACCCATGGCGAGAAATAGGCGTGTGAACCATCGAGAGACCTTGCGGTTGAAATAGCGATCGACGAACCCTTCGTATTCTCCCTTGAGCGAATTGAACAGTTTTTTTTCGGCTGTTTGGACGTCAGACACGGTTTGGACTGGTTGATACCAATTACCCGGCTTCTCTTCAGCCGAGACAACGCGCATACGGCCATCCGCAGCGGCACGCTCAAGCCACTGCCTGATCGGAGGACTCCCCTTCTCGCCCGCCGCTTGACCGGTGGTGCTCATCAGGCTTGCCGGCACGACCACCAGTTCAGCGACACGCAAGGCCGGATCGTCGAAACGAGGAGGGACGAAGATCGCCGAGCGACCGGACATGCGTTTGTCTGAGTTACTTCCGATCTTCAATCGCACGCCCTCCACCATGAGCTGATCGACCTGCCCCTGTGAGGCTTGAGAGACGATGATGGCTTCGCCCTCTTGTACATCACGCCGCAACCGTTCGATCAACCCTCGAGAGAACACACTATTGACGCTCACAACCAACGCAAAGCCATGCACTTCGGCCGCCAAGGCTTCCCATGTCCGGGGATCCTCAAGAGGAAACTCGCGGATCGGCATCCATCGGACAGGAATTGTGACGCGCGGCCCTTTGCCGAGCGTCTGTTTCAGTTGCTCCTCCTCGGAGCCGGAAAGGACGATTAATTGGCGAATCCCAGCTCGTTGCAAAGTAAGCACGGTCCGTTGAAAGAGTCCGATCCCCACGACGCTCGTCAAAGGCCCCACGTTGCCGACCTGCGACCCGATCGAGCCGCTGAATACTCCGACAGACGGCAGCAGAATCGCCGTCGCCAGTCCTTGGATTTCGGCTCTCCTTTGAAGGATGCTCTTACTCATGGTTCCACAGACAATTGGCTCACCGATAGTTCATTGGCCTTCACCATCAGATATCCTACCATGGTGAAGACTTTCTCATAATCTTGGCAAGACTTCCAACTCGGCTTTTTTTACGTCTTCGATGAAATCGATCTCGGTCCAGGGCAATCCTCCGATCCGCTCATAACCGACCCGTACGTCCTGAAAATACTGCCGCAGCGCGTCTTCGTACTCCATATCCCACGAGCCTCTGTCGATGTAGCCACGGAGCGATGAGACAACACGAGGCGTGTCGGCGTGGCGAACCCGAAGAAATCCCACTCCTTCACCGGCGTAGTCGTACTGTTCCGGCATGTTCTTTGTCAACGCGACGACTCGATCCCCCGCCACGACCACCATGCATTCCTCTCCGGTCTGCTTCACCGTCTCATCCATCAACAGCGCGTTCTCAGAGGGTGACGACACCAGACGCCGTAGGATTTCCGGATGGAAGAGCACGTCGGCATCCATCACGACGGTATCGTCGTCGAGCGCGGTTCGCGCAAGCCACAGCGAGGAAATACTGCCTCTGTGAAACTGCTCATTGACGAGGAATTTGACGTTGACGCCGCACGCATCCTGCTCGACCGCCGCACGAATCATCTCCTGCTTGTACCCGACGACGATCTCCGCCCGCCGAATCCCGACGGAAGCCAACGACTCTAAGGAGCGACGCAGGAGTGACCGTCCGCCGATCTCGATGAGGCATTTCGGACGATGTTGGGTTACTTCCCAGAGGCGTTTTCCCACTCCCGCTGCCAGGATGACTGCCTTCATGCCGATTTGCACACGTGCTCGAAGGCGTCGAGAAATCCGCTGATTTGCGCCTCGGACAATGCTCCCATATTGGCCACACGGAACATCTTGTTTTCCAAGTTGCCTTGGCCGGCATAAATGACGTAGCCCTGCTGCTTCAGGCGGTCATGCAACACGTGGTAGGGAACTCCATCCGGCAGGTAATAGGCCGTGATGGTATTCGATTGCCGGTCCACCGGGAGAAGCGCCTTCACCCCGAGTTCGGCCATGCGTTCACGGATCAGGGTCGCCATCTTCTTGTACCGTTGGATGCGATTAGCCACGCCTTCTTCGAGTAGTTCGTTGAGCGCTTCGTCAAAGGCATAGTAGACTTGCACTGCGGGAGTGAAGGGAATCGTGCCTCGCCCTTCGTTGTCGATGTAATGGGTCAGATGGAGATACCACGAACGCTTCGGGTACGAGCGCATTTTCTCGACGAACCCCTTCCGCACCAGCACGAACGAGACGCCCGGGAATCCCTGAATGCATTTTCCCGCCGTCCCCGTCACCATATAGATGTGCGATCGCGCAATGTCGATCGTCTCACCCGCCAGAGCGCTGACGGCATCGAGCACAAACACCCGATTCTGATTATCGACGATCTCGGCGATCTCATGGATGGGATTGAGGAGTCCGGTGGTGGTCTCATGATGCACCATGCCGACGGCGTGCACTTCCTGATGCTGCCGCAAGGCAAGCAGCAATCTTTCCGGATCGGGCCGGACCGTCCATTCGT
>NZ_JBLYIG010000663.1:0-1741 GCF_049222245.1 Nitrospira sp. BLG_2
CACATTAGGCGAGCTATCCTGTAGGTCGGCCAGTGAGAACCGCGTTCCTTCAGCGTTGTCTGGGATATGGATTTCGTTTCGGGATTGCCACACCGCTCCCGTTTCAAACTCTACTGAGAACCGCTTATCGAGAGGCGAGGCCCAACCACAAGTCGAGCCACCATTTAACGTCAACGATACGATGGCAGTGATCACAATGGCGATGGCTCGGGACTTGCCGGCGCATTTGCATGAGTGGAGTCTTTTCCCTGTAACATTAGCGAAGAGGTGCTCCAGTTATAAACAATCCGCATGATGTCGGAGGTTCATGAGATAAGCAAACTAGGAAGAATAGTTGGAATTGTCGATCATGAAGCTCCTCTCGTCCTCTTATCTCACCGAACGTGCGACGATTGCTTCGCCATAAGGACAGCCAGGCGCTGCTGAAGGGTCGGAAGGTCGCTGAGAATCTCGATGCGTCGTGCCGCCTCAGGAAGACTTAGGGACTGCGCACCGGCACCTCCAATCAGTATGGTTTGACGCGGAGTCATGAGATCGCAAAGCGTTGCGATCCAGGAAGACCATTCATGTGCCGGGGTCGGTGTAGTTACTGACAGCAGCACAACGTTCGGGTCGATCTGCCGGCAAAATATCGCCAATTGGTCGATAGGCGTATTAGCCCCGAGATAGTAGGTCTGACACCCGCGCGAGGCACAAATATAAGCGGCCGCTTGAGCCCCTACCTCATGAAACTCGCCCACCGGACATGCCACAACCACGCTCAGTCCTTTGTCATGCACCGGAAGGTGGCTCATGGCCGCGAACAGTTTTTGGCGAACCTGATTAGTCACGTAATGTTCGACCGCCACGTTGAGTCGCCCGTCATGCCATAATTGGCCGACCCGAATTTGCAGCGGTAGCAGGATGCCGTACAAGGCCTCCTCAAATGGAATGACCGCCACCGCTCCATTAAGTCGACGTTCAAAAGATTCGCGTCTTAGCGGATCGAGCAACTTAATCAGCTCGTTCAAGAGCCGCTCGTAAGGTCCACTTTCGGATGGTTCCGTCACGGCAGACCGAGCCGCTTCCGCTACGAGTCGTTCTCGGCCAGTCGCGACTAGATCTCCGATTGACTGCCCTTTATCCATCTGAGCTTTCACATACCGCAGAAGCGCCACTTCATCATCAGTGTATGTCCGATAACGGTTTGCGCTACGCAAAGGTTTGACAATTCCATACCGCCGCTCCCAAGCCCGTATGACATCCTTGGAAAGTCCTGTCAATTTTGCAACCCTATGTATTCTATGTACATTCATAATTGAAACAAGTATAGCCACATGCCCAATGTTTGTCAAAGTTTTATTCTAATAACACTTGACACACTCGCATATTATGCACTACATTTGACACAACATTGGACAAATGAAGTGAGTGGAGGTGCACCATGTCAATACTTGATCGTACCAACCAACTCTCCCAAGCCGCTCCACTAGGTCAAGACGGCTGCCGAAGGTGCGGCGGGCTGATGGTGCCGGAGGTATTTCCAGAGCTGAATCTCAAACGGTTTAAAGTGACAGCGGAACGGTGTGTTCTTTGTGGAGAAATCATTGATTCCGTGATCCTGAAGAATCGGGTGCGCTGCCCAAGCAGGGTGGAGACAGAGCAAGACGTTCAGCAATGGCGCCTGTAGGTCGAATCCCGCGTTCCAAATGCGGGCATGTCATGTAATGAGGAGGATACGATGGTCATGCACATTATTATT
>NZ_JBLYIG010000664.1:0-4025 GCF_049222245.1 Nitrospira sp. BLG_2
GATGTGCCGGCGCACGGCCCGCGCCAGCACAATTTCCTCCAGGTCCCGTCCTTTGCGCACGAGATCCTCCACCGTGTCTCAATGCCCGACCCGGATCACGTCTTGCTCGATGATCGGCCCCTCGTCCAAATCTTTGGTCGCGTAGTGGGCCGTGGCTCCGATGATTTTGACGCCGCGGTCGTACGCCTGCCGGTAGGGATTCGCTCCAATAAAGGCCGGAAGAAAGGAATGGTGGATGTTGATGACCGGACAGCCGACGCGGGATAGAAAGTCTGCGCTGAGAATCTGCATGTAACGAGCCATGACGATGAGCTCCACCCGGTGCTCTTTTAGGAGCGTTAAAACCTGCTGCTCCTGTTGGGGCTTCGTCTCCTTCGTGACTGGATAGATCGTGAAGGGAATCTTGAAGAGATCAGCCCAGCTTGCGCAGGTGTCGTGGTTCGAGACGATGACGGGAATATCGATATGCAGTTCGCCTCGGCGGTGCCGCTGGAGGAGATCTGCCAGGCAGTGATCTTGCTTCGAGACCAGTAAGCCGGCGCGGGTTCGTCGATTGGACGGATGTACTTCGTAGTGCATCTCATACACTTTCGCGATCGGGGCAAAGGCTGCCGGAATGTCGTCGGAAGGAATTTGTAATCCCTCCGTGGCGAACTCCATCCGCATGAGAAAATCGTTTGTCTCTTCGTCGGTATGATAATCAGAGTCGAGAATGTTTCCGCCGAAGTCATGGATGAACCCAGACACTCGCGCAACGATCCCTTTACGATCCTTGCAATGGATCAACAGGACAATGGAGTCTTTCCTCTGAATCGTCATCGGTCTTCAGCCCGTGAGGTGGTCGTTTTCAGTGTCGCAGAACGGAGTAAAGGAACAATCAGGACAGAGATTGTCCGACGATGCGCCCAACGAGATCATAGGCGGCGGCATCGGTGATTTCGACGGTGCAGAAATCACCAGGTTTGGGAGCCGACTTGTTCGAACCGGGACGGCGTACCTGAGCGTTCGAGGTCGAATCTTCATCGATAGAGACCACCCCGTCGATTTCAGGAGCGAGCCCTTCATGACGCCCTTCCAGGACGCCGTTGGTTTCCGCGGACCATCCGTCGATGAGCACGTCAAGAATGGAGCCGATCTTGGCTCTCCCTTTGGCGGACATGATCGATTCCTGAACCGAGAGGACGGCGTTCCGGCGTTCCTCCATAACCTCCCGCTCGACTTTTTCGCCCAAATCGGCTGCCGGAGTTTCCTCCTCATCCGAATAAAGGAACACCGCGACTCGGTCGAATTCAGCTTGCTCCACATAGTCACGCAGTTCGGTAAAGGCGGCATCGGTTTCGCCCGGGAAACCGACGATGAAGGCGGTCCGAAAGGTGACGTTGGGAATGCGTGTTCGGATACGATCGACCAGCGCTTCAATGGCGGCTCGATTACCCAGCCGATGCATGCGGTTGAGCATTCGGTCATTGATGTGCTGAAGCGGCATGTCGATATACTTCGTGATCTTTGCTTCCCCGGCATAAAGGTCGAGCAGCTCGTCCGTGACTTGCTGCGGGTAAAGGTAAAACGGCCGGATCCACCGGAGGCCATCGACTTTGACCAACTCGCGAAGTAGTCGGACCAAGCCCTGACGTAGCCCGAGATCGACTCCATAATTGATGGTATCTTGCGAGATCAGGCTTATCTCTCTGACGCCTTCTTCAGCCAGTCGGCGCGCCTCAGCAACAATGGATTCGACCGGGCGGCTCCGCTGCTTGCCACGCATCAGCGGAATGGCGCAAAACGTACAGTTGCGGTTACACCCCTCAGCAATTTTCACATAGGCGCTATGCTGCTTGCCGAGCCTCAGACGCGGTGCCAATTCGTCATAAAGGTAGGGCGGCTGACTGATCCAGAGACGGCGATGCCGCTTTTTAGGAGCCAGCAGGTCTCTGCAAATCTCCCCGATCTTGCCGAACTCACCGGTACCGACCACCGCGTCCAATTCCGGCAGTTCCTTGAGCAAATCGCCTTGATAACGCTGAGCCAGGCACCCCGCCGCGATGAGCACACGGCAAGTTCCTGTCTTCTTCAGATGCCCATGTTCGAGGATGGTGTTGATCGATTCCTCTTTGGCCTCTTCGATGAAGCCGCAGGTGTTGACGATGACCACGTCGGCTTGTTGCGGGTCACTGGTCAATTGAAACCCCTCGGTCACGAGGGTGCCGAGCATGATTTCCGAATCAACCTGGTTCTTTGAGCAGCCAAGATTGACAAACCCGATCGTCGTCTTCGCTCGGAGCGTTTTATGGGGAGACTGGTCCCCGCTTTCCGGCGCGACCGCCGTGGATTTGAGGCGCCGTGGAATGATCAGTGGCTGAGACATGGCAGGCAGTCTACGGGAGGGTCAAAAAGTCTGTCAATGAGACCCTTGGAGACCCTTGCAGAGGCCGTTCACTTCGCCTACAGTGCCCGCATGATTCGCACGTTTCAAGGCATCAAGCCGACCGTCCCGAAGTCATGCTTCATCGAAGAGACCGCGGTCGTGATCGGCGATGTCGTAATGGGCGACCATTGCAGCGTCTGGTTCAACGCCGTGATCCGGGGCGATGTGAACTACATCCGGATCGGAGAACGGACGAATGTCCAGGACCTCTGCATGCTCCATGTGACTCACGATACCCATCCGCTCATCATCGGCAATGACGTCACGATCGGCCATCACGTGGTGTTGCACGGGTGTACGATTCAGGATCGCGTGTTAGTGGGTATGGGCTCCATCATCATGGATGGCGCGGTGATCGGGCAGGATTCCGTGGTAGGAGCCGGAGCGTTGGTCGTCGAAGGTACGGTCGTGCCGCCGAAAAGCCTCATCCTTGGATCGCCGGCCAAAATCAAGCGGCCGGTGACGGACGAGGAGTTGGCCTGGCTTAAGAAATCGGCGGAGAACTATGTGAAGTACGCGAGGCAGTACATGGACGATACGGCCAAGAAAACGGGTTTTGAGCTCTGACAGATCGCAGGTTTCGCTTCCCCTACGCCCACCTCACTTCCCAACCGTGATGAAACAGATCGGATCACCGACGAGCGCGGTGGGATACTGTTTTTGTTCAACACGATACGGAACCTTGTGTCGATGACACCAGTCGGCAATCCAAATGACTTCCTCGGTCGAAGTCGTCACAAGGCCCGGCAGCCTTAGCTTTGGCATGCAGCGGTTGACGATCGCCTGTACCGTCCGCCGGTCCTTCTGAAATGAAACAGGATCGAAGGTCACCGGATCAGCCCGTCCGTACGACAAGGGTGACAGATGAGGAAACCGTTCCGGATCATTCAGCACGCTGACCATCCAGATATGGTCGAACCGGCCTTGTGCCGAGGAGGCATCGAGGGCTAGAAACTTGATCGGCAGACCGCGACAAGCACGATTGAGGATCCCTACTTCAGACCGCCGGAGATTATAGGGCTCAACGTGGCGTTGGAGCTCGATCGCCTCTGCTATTAATGCCGGCAGCTCCGTCACACCGGCTCCTACATACAAACTTCGCCCGCCGGGCGACAACTTCCGTATGAGGGCGTCTGCCGCTTTGCTGCCCAGGCGACGACAGGGTTCCCGCTTCTTCCGCCAAAACTCATCGCCGCCTTCGTAGCAGTAGACGGATTCCAAACGCTTGTAGTCGAGGCGATTAAACACCTGAGCGATAGCTCGCCGAGTTGAACCAGAAAGGCAGTCTCCCATGGACGGGCAGTTATGGCACAAAGGCTTGTAAAAAATCGATATCGTGCTCCACGTAGTACACGTCACCCTGCGGAATTTTGATCCAGTCCCTGATCATGACGTAGGCTATTCCGAGGCCCAGGAGAGGACCCACGGTACTGAGCAGGGCCAGGACAATGCGCAGGAACGTCCGGAGCCGCATGAACCACAGGGCCATACCCTGTAACTCTAGCAGACGGTGCCGAAAGTGAGCTTAAAAGCATCGAAAAGGATAGATCGCGAAGTCCCTGAAACAGTCGTAAGGTATTGTTTAAAAATTGAGAAGCTC
>NZ_JBLYIG010000665.1:0-3475 GCF_049222245.1 Nitrospira sp. BLG_2
TGGTACTCTTCCTTCGACTGGTTGCCGGTGCAGGGCGCCATGCATCGCTTGATCTCGAATTCGATGCAGGCGCGGTCGGCGGTCCCGTCAATATCGATCGTGCATGTGGCAAGGGGAAAGACGTGTTTGATGACCTTCAACGTCTCCCGGAGCGCGTTGGCCGGTGTATAAGGGCCGTAGTAGAGGGCTCCGTCTTTTTGCACGCGGCGCACGATCGAGAGTCTTGGAAAATCGTCTTTGACGGGCAGCCGCACATAGGGATACTGCTTGTCGTCTCGCAGCACGATATTGAAGCGGGGTTTGTAGCGCTTGACCAGATTGCTCTCAAGAATCAGGGCTTCGAGCTCGGATCGGGTCACCATTGTCTCCAGGTCGGTGATGTGGCTGACGAGAAGATTGGTCTTGAGGCTATGGTCGGCACCTTTCTGGAAATAGGATCGGACGCGGTCGGCGAGCACCGCGGCTTTTCCGATGTAAATGACGTCTCCGTGCTCGTTCTTGAACAAGTAGACGCCTGGGCTGCCGGGCAGGTGGGCAAGTTTGGATTGTAGAGTGTCGGTCATTGGTCACTGGTCATCGGTCATGAGGTACAGCATAAAAAAGCATCCACATAAGAGACATCATTGTACCGTCTGGTAAAGGAAGAGGCTATTCAAGACCGGATGATGTTTTGGAAGACCCTATCGCTCTGATATAGGCATTGAGCACTCGAGCAAAAGTGTCCAGCTCCGGACCTAATTCTTTATGCTGCCTTTCTGAGATATAGTTCTCATCGCGGCATGTTATGAGGTGGTCCATCAATTCGCAGGCAGAGCCGCGAGCGATTCGGCAGAACTGCACATTTTCCTTGTAGTGGTACCTGCCAAATCCCTCTGCGATGTTTGAGGTAAGCGAAACCGACGCCGCTTTAATCTGAGCAGCTAGATTGTATTGTTCATGGATAGGCAAGGTTTTCGCGATTCCATAAAGCTTTTTTCTGAGGTCTCTGCCGATCTTCCATACTGTAAGGTCATGGAATGATTTGGCGATCGCCATGTTTTTTCTCAGCTGCCTTTTACCAATGACTAATGACCGCTGACCAATGGCTTTCTATCGTAATACTCGCACGAACGACGGACTCAACGTCCCCCGCGCGACTTCGGCCACCGGGCCTTTCATGGTAAGGCTGAAGTCGACAGCCACATCGATATTCAGGACCCCTCCCGGCATCTTCACGGTCACGGGGCTCCTCACAAGTCCCAAGCGGACCGCGGCGCTGGCTGCGGCACAGGATGAGGAGCCGGATGCCTGCGTTTCTCCGGCGCCTCGCTCCCAAATCAAAATGAAAATCTCCCTAGGCCCCGTTGGAACAGCCAGCTGCACATTAGTCCGTTTAGGAAACAGCCCGTGGTTTTCCAGGACCGGCCCAAGCGTCAAAAGTTCTTCCCGGGACCAGGATTCACCAGCCGGCTTGAAGACGACACAATGTGGATTACCGACGCTCACGCCGGTAAAGGTCAAGGTCCGTCCGGCGGCTTTGATCGGCTGCTGAATCAACTCAGGAACCTCAAGTGAACAGGGGAGAGCGTTCGGCTTGAACGTGGCGATCCCCATTTCGACGGTCGCGGCGGCTGCATCGCCATGTCGGTCTACATGCAGCTCAATGCGGACCAGTCCGCCCTTTGTCTCGACTGTGAAGCGCTTCTTCTTCGTTCTCCCAGTGGCATGGAGGTAGCGCGCAAAGATCCTGAGACCGTTCCCGGACTTTTCCGCCTCGCTGCCGTCGGGGTTGAAAATGCGCAGCCCGAAATCGGCCTTCTTGGAAGGAACCAAGGCCAATATCCCGTCGCTGCCTACGCCCCAATTGCGATCACAAATGGCTTTAATGTGTTTGGGGGTCAATTTAAAGGTCATTTCATGAGGATCCACTACCAGATAGTCATTGCCGAGACCATGTCCACGGAAGAAACCGTTCTTCATCGGTGCTCCTTTTCAGAGGGTTGCGTACCGCTCAAGCGTGACAGAGGGTAGTTACCCGTTAGTCACTGGTCAATAGTCATTGGGGGGAAGGTTCTGGGTTAGCAGCCAAAGGAGAATGGCAGCGGGAAGAAGTTGAACGGTCATTGGTCCGTTTCTTTGCCTCTTCGACTTCTACTAATGACCATTGACTGATGACCAATGACCATCTTTAGACGATTTTCACGCCAGTCGGCCGTTCGATCAGCTCGATCTCATAGCCGTCTGGCGCGTCAATGAAGATGAACCGGCTGCCGGAAGAGGTTGTCGTCGGGCCATCGGTAATCTTGACACCCTTGGCATTGAGCGAGGCAATCGTTTCCTCCAGACTTTCGACTTGAAAGGCCAGATGAACGAGATCTTCCTGCACTTTCACCGGCCCACTGGGAGGGAAACTGGTCAGTTCAATCAACTCATCACTATTGGGTGTTCTCAAGAAGGCGAGGTGTGACCCCCGTGGAGAAGTTTTCCGCTCGATCACTTCGAGACCCAGCACTGCCGTGTAAAACCGAATGGTCTCGTCCAAATCGCTGACCCGCATGCGAGTGTGAAGCAACTTTTTGACGCGCAAATCAGTCATTGGTCAATCAATGGTTATTGGAACGGTGGACACTCCCATCATACCAATGACGAGTGACCAATGACTATTGCTCTTTTCCTCTGGCGGGTCCTGCCGTCTTGCGGAGAAGCATCTCAGCACTCCCTGGAATCAGAAAATTTGGCATGGGGCCGATTTCCTGATAGCCGTGTTTTTTGTAGAAGGCTCTAGCCGATATGTTGAAATCCGACACGCAGGCAAAGAGGTTTTTGGTTCTCTTAAAGACCAGCTCCTCGACGTACTGCAACAGGTGGCCGCCGATGCCCTTTTGACGAGCCCATACGGCCACTCCCAAGAGCTCCAGATAGTCGCCCAGGAGAAATTTCTGCTTCACGATGGCGACGCCCGCCACTTGCCCATCGAGGAGAGCGACATAGCAGTCTCTCCCTTGTGGAGTCGGACAGAAAATGCGGTTCCAATCCTCCTTCAAGTAACCGAGCCTCTTCCAGGGATCGGACTCACCGAGCAGCTGGACGACGGACTCTCGATCGTCCGGATCCATGTTTCTGATACCCGAGTCAGTCATATGGGTTCAGGGAGTGCAGTTCAACAGCTCGCTCACGGTCATGGGTTGGAGTCCTTTCCGAGGCAGGATGTCCGATGTGAGTCGTTCAATCACCTGCCGAGTTTGCTTGCCTTTTCCGTTCGCATGGAAGACGATGATGCTCCCCGGCTTGGCACGCGCGGTGACTCCGGCGAGAATCCGCTCGGCGGAGGCCAGGGGGTCAGGATCGCCTGATTCGATATTCCATTGGACGAAACGCAGGCCGAGCATGTTCACCACGGCGACGGTCAGGTCGTTATATTCTCCATACGGTGGCCGAAACAACGTCGCCTCATGGGCATAGTGTTCGCGCAACCGTTTGATGGGGCCAAGAATCT
>NZ_JBLYIG010000666.1:0-1524 GCF_049222245.1 Nitrospira sp. BLG_2
GGACCACTGCTGAGCTCACCAAATATGCCATGACCCACGGTCTTACCACTTCTTCTTAAGTTGCTCGGGTGTTCTCGTTGAGCCTACTCGGTTCCCAACCTCACCCGTCTGGGTCATGAGCCTGGGGATTTTTCTCCCTTGCCCTAGGTACCAGACGAGTTATCCTCTCGTTCAATTCACAGTACAGACATCACGAGATGATAACATGCGTCTGGAGTGCTTTGGGACCAAGGGGACGGCCATGACGAGTCACCCGTTTCCGGAGGCGATCGGATTGTACTTCACTTGGATAAGGGAGCCTGCATGGGCACCGTGTCGGCAATCGACCGAGACCTATTCACTTGGACGCTGTATTCTCGTGATCGATGATGATGATACTCGGTCCATTATTCGTGATCGACTCAGAACGATCGGTTTCGACATACTCGAAGCAGAGAACGGACAGATCGGCCCATCGTACATGACTTCAGGCACGAGGAAACAGCTCATTCACGGTGTGCTGTTGAACCTTCACATGCCGGTGTTGAGCGGCATGGCGGTGCTGCAAGAGTTTCGAGAACGACATACTGATGTTCCCGTCATTGTCATGTCAGGAATGGACGATATCACCACCGTACGCGACGCGATCAAGCTTGGGGCACAAGAATATCTCTTGAAGCCATTCGATCTTGAACTGCTAAAGAAGAAATGCTTTCGCGGCTTTCTCAACTGACTCCTGCCGAACTTACACATCGACATGATGCCGCAAAAACGGTTCCTCCTTAGATATCGCCGGACAGGGCGCGCGACTTGATTGGTCCTCCAGTCTGATCCACCCCTAGGATCATGCCGTAGGTTTCTTCGCTTCCCCAGGCACTTTGCCGGACTGATCTAGGGCTTTCCCTTTCACAAACCGAGATGCTCCCGGATAGTTCACAACCACTTCTCCGGTTACGGTGTAGCCATCACACCCGCGACACGACTCGCTGTGAGACGTACTCTCGCGGATCGGATTCATCTTTAACCTCAAGGAGGGCACGATATGAACGCAGAACAATTCAAAGGACAATGGCTGCAACTCAAGGGTGACCTCAAACAACGGTGGGGTAAGTTGACCGACGATGATTTGATGTTGATCGAAGGCCACTACGACACATTCGTTGGACGGGTACAAGAGCGTTACGGTGATCAGAAAGAAGAAATACTCAAATGGTTGAACGCATGGAGTCCCCAGTCGAAAACATCGCCTTGCTCAGGGCAACGATTCTAAACGTGCCCGACACTTTGTGTCGGCTACCACGTTGAACGGAGGAACCTATGTTTTATTACGCACTGGCATTCATCCTGGTCGGATTGGTCGCAGGAGTGCTCGGTTTATCGGGGATCGCCTCAGTGGCGACGCAAATTTCATGGATTCTATTCATGATAGGGGTGGTGCTGCTCGTCGTTCACCTCTTCACGGGCCGGCGGATTCCACCCCCAAATTAAATAGAGGCACTGTGGATTAGGTGATGTGGGGACGAGTCTGTGAACACCGAGGTACCT
>NZ_JBLYIG010000667.1:0-2425 GCF_049222245.1 Nitrospira sp. BLG_2
CAACAGAGACGTTGCGAGAAACGATCAATATAGACGAGACACAGTGTCATGGCTTCCGGTTCATGGCCGGTGGCGGCGAGCTCGTCTAAGAAGCGAACTCGGGCTTCGGTATCATCGAAGAACGCAGTGATGAAGTCGCGCTTTGCCTTCTGATCCCTGTTCATCGTGACCTTCGGCGGTGACGCCTAACGATTGGCGTTGAGCCGCGCCGCGCTAGGAACGATAACACCAAGCGCAGCGTCGGCTCCAACACCTGGTTAGGCCGCATGCCATCCATAATAGCCGCAGCCACATGCGCCACAACGGCACAAGATCCAATGGCAAACGGAACACTCAGGATCCACAGCGCTGTCCAATGGGTGGTGACAGGCCCAGCAGTGCGCCCATCGATGGGACCATCGAGTAGAAGGTCCCGATCCCCTGTACCCCACACCCAGGTCCTTCAGGCGCAACTCATGCCGTTCGACCTGCTCCTTTCGCTCTTCGGCAGCGATTGCTGCGAGTAGCTCAGGATATTCCCGGACGAGAGCATTGACCTTGTTGGCTTCGATGACCGGGATCTGGATTTGAGTTTTCTCATCGTACCAGTTGGAGTCGTGATAGTAGTACATGCGCCCATCGATGACAAATTTCTGTCGCATAAACGACCTCCTCAGATTGCGATTGCCCAAGTGAAGAACGCGTTCCCCTCCGGCCAGCCGTCACGATGACAGCAGGAGAAGGGGAATTGCGCTCGAACGACGAACGAGCCCAGGTGCCTGTTGCAACGAATTGGGCTTTACTTGGAGTCGCGCTTGAGGAGGGCTCTCTTCTTGGCGGGGTTGGCTGCGCTTTTGGTGGCGTCTTATCTACCGCTCTCGGTTGGCGGATTTCTTGCGCCTGATTTAGCGTCTTATGTGCCGCTCTCTATTGGCCCGTTTGTTTTGGCGACGTTTCCTTTTCGCCCAATGTGTATTGTAACCGGCGGCCCCGATCGACTGCAAATCTTGCGAGTGGCGCCCTAACTATTAAGTAGATTGGTCAGCCTGTCCCGGCCAACCAGCCTCTTGCTTTCGGCCAATTCTAATAATCTTTTTTGGTACTTAGCAAGAAATCTCTCAGCCTTCCGGAGCCCGACAAACACTGCAAATCTGGTCAGCCTATCCCGGTGTCCCGGCATGGGTGTAAAGCGGGACATTCTACTTTTCTACGCGGGTGCGCGGGCGGCCGGCGCGGCGCTGTCCCGCTTGAGCGAGCTGACAGAGGAAGACTGGCCGAAGCGCGATCACCTGGAACGGTTGCGCCTCCACTATGGCCGCCGCCGGCAACGGTTCGCGCCCTCTGCCGACGTGGCCCCCGAGTGCAAAAAGGAGACGAACAAGGCCTTTCTCCGGCTGCGGCAGGAGACCCTCACCGCCGAACGGCTGGCCCTGATCCGGCTCCGCGACGAGGGCACGATCAGCGACGAGGTGCTCCATCGCCTGGAACAGGAGCTGGACATCGAGGCGCTCCGCCTCGGCTTGGGCGAGCAACGGGTCGAGGAGAGGCCTTGACGGACCGTCAATGATGGAACCAAATTCCAGAGGGTTTCAGGCGAGACGGCCCTTCGCTGCGAGCAAGCGTCCGTTGATCATTGGAACAACGAAGGGCTAAGATCGAAGCTCCGGTGAAATCTATGGAACGTCCGTCGGACAAGATTCGTCTGGTAATCCTCAAGGGCAGCGTGCGTCCCGGCAACTATACGGGCATGGCGGCCGCGTTGGTGGAGGAGGAATTGAAGAAACATCCCCGGGTGTCCGTGGAGACCATCGATCCGGCGCAACTCGACCTGCCGCTGCCGGGGACTGCCTCTCGGTCCAACGATGTGGAGCAGCTTCATCGGAAGGTCGCCGAGGCCGCCGGGGCAGTCTTGGCCACGCCGGAGTATCACGGCAGCTTCAGCAGCGTGATGAAGCTGCTCATCGAGAACCTCGGCCACCCCTCTCCCATCTTCGGCAAGCCGGTCGCGCTGTTGGGAGTGGCGGGCGGCACGATCGGCGCGATCAAAGCCGTAGCCCACATGATCCATGACCGCTTCTACTGCACCCACCGATACGCCGCTGCGACAAGGTTGGCTGCCAGGTTCCCGCAGCCAAGCGGGCAGGCTCGCCGCTCGGTCGGTCGACATACTGTTTCAAGTATGCCTTCCTCCCTCGCGGTTCCGCGTGCCCGTCTCGCGTGGCGTCTCGGCGGTTTCGTTACGAACCGTCATGAATCATGTGGGCTGGGAGCATTGGCGCAGCGTCGTCTCCCACATCGGCGGCATCGTCTTGCCGTTGCCGATTTCGGTGGCGAACGTGCAGAAGGTATTCGATCAGCAAGGCCGCTGCCTGGACCCTGATGCGGAGCAGCTCATCCGCAGCGTGGGGACGAACCTGCTCCAGTACATGGAGCAGAACGTCTGTCC
>NZ_JBLYIG010000668.1:0-3517 GCF_049222245.1 Nitrospira sp. BLG_2
CGGGCGATGCGGTGGAGATCATGCCCCGATATGTCCAACCCCCGTTTCACCAGCAACTCGTGGTATCGTGGATAGGGTCGCACCATCGTCGCCCAGTTGGCCGAAAAGAAATGACGGATCAGAAAAGCCTTTTCTTCAAGGGTCAGATGGGCCGCCGGACGTTGTGCATGTTCGAGAAAAAGGTCGAGGATCTTGCCTGTGCCGATTTCCTGCAACTGCAACAGGAGGGATGGAGTGAAATTGAATGTGGCGCGAACGCCCTGAAATTTTTCCAGCAGATAGGCCATGTCATAATAGGCCTTGGTCGCGTGCAGGCGTACCCACGGCATGCTGGCCGATCCGGCCACCGGATCGGTGTAATAGGGCTGGTGCATATGCCACAGGAAACACACGTGGGCATGCTTCATCGTTGAGGATTCCCTTTCTGTCGGCGAGTATGTCATAGGGGGTATGAGCATGCAATCCGCGGGGCGAATTTATGATCGAACCATCGCATGAGGAGTTGAGATGGTGACATTTCTTCGGTATTGGGGACCGGTGTGCGGATATGCCGGGTTCATTTTCTATTTATCCGCGCAGCCTCATCCCGAAACCCACGTGCCGTTCGTCACTCATTTCAGTGATAAGGTCTTGCATGCCATTGAATATGCGGTATTGGGCGCATTGTGCTATCGGGCAATCCGTGGAAGTGGATATGAGGCGTGGAAACAGCAAGCGATTCCCGCGGCCATTCTTCTGGCTTCGTTGTACGGGGTGAGCGATGAGGTCCATCAAGCGTTCGTTCCGTTCCGAGATTCGAGCTGGCTCGATTGGCTGGCAGATACCGTTGGAGCCGCGCTCGGAGTGACCGCCATGCATCGGGTGTTGAACGTCAGACCGGCCGGCTCGATTCCGGAAGCGACGCCGTAGCGCCGATCAAATGCGTAGTGTTCGTGACAAGTCGCGGGACGCTCGCTATACTTTGCGAAATATGCTGTCGGCCAACACAACGCCTTCCAAAGCTCTATTGTCTCCTCCTGATCCAACACTCATTGCCCGGACCCTCGAGACCCGTGTGTCTCCCGGCCTCGTCTTGAGGGCTCTGACGCCATTGGCAGGAGATGCGTCCAATCGGCGCTACTATCGAGCCGCCATGGCGGGCGGACCGCCACATTCGGTGATCGTGATGCAGCTCGCTGAGCCGGAAGGATTCAAACAATCTGAAGAGGCGGTGAGTGGAGGGATACCTCAGAGCTTCGAATTGCCGTTCGTCAACATCTTGTCGCATTTAACCAAGGCGAACGTGCCGACGCCGGTACTCCACTATTATGATCAATCCGCAGGGCTGCTTTACCTGGAAGATTTCGGAGATGTGACGTTGGCGGAAGCCATTGGTCAGACGGATGCGCCGGGAGTGAAGTCGCTGTACAAGCAGGCTATCAACGTCCTGGTCCGGATGCAGGTCGATGCCACGACGTCGGCGGATTCGGGCTGCGTGGCGTTTCACCGTAGCTTCGACGTGCCGTTGTTGATGTGGGAATTCGATCACTTCCTGGAGTATGGAATCGTGGCGCGCAACGGCCAACCGTTGCCCGGTGAGGACGCCACGGCAATAAAGCGGGAGTTCGGATGGATTGCTGAACTGCTCGCGGGGCAGCCGCGCGTCTTCACGCACCGGGATTACCACTCCCGCAACTTGATGGTCGACGGGCGGCGGATCGGCGTGATCGACTTTCAAGATGCCTTGATGGGACCGGCGACCTATGACGTCGCTTCACTGGTGCGGGACGCATACATTCAGCTCGACGAAGTCCTCGTCGACGATTTGGTGGGATACTATCTCGACCAGCTGGCCGATCGGCGTTTCGTCTGGACCGATCGCGCCGCGTTCCGGCGACTGTTTGATTTGACGAGCATTCAACGCAATCTGAAGGCGGCCGGCCGGTTTGTCTACATTGATCGGGTCAAAGGCAACCCGAAATTCTTGGCCGATATTCCTCGCGTCTTGAGTTACGTCAAACGCAATCTTGAAAAATATCCTGAGCTGAATACACTTCGGAAGCATCTCAGTCCGCATGTGCCGGAGCTCCAATAACCGGTGAAGGGTAAGGAGTTAGGGGTGAAGAGGGGACGAATCACTCAATTATTCTTCGCCCCTCACGCCTTGCCGCTTACTCCTCACTGGACTTTATGAAAGCCATGATTCTTGCGGCAGGTCTTGGCACCCGCCTGAGACCGCTGACGAACACCATTCCAAAACCGTTGCTGCCGGTCGGCGGAACGCCGCTCATCGTCTGGAACTTGCTGCTGCTGAAGCGGCATGGGTTCAGCCAAGTCGTCATCAACCTGCATCATCTGGGACCGATGATCGAACAGGCATTGGGTACAGGGTCGAAATTCGGGATTCGGATTATTTACCCTCACGAGCCGGTCCTCCTGGGGACCGGCGGTGGGGTTAAACAGGCCGAGCCTCATTTTTCTGGGGAACCGGTTTTGATTCTCAACGGAGATACGCTCGTGGAATTGGACCTTGAGGCGCTCCGCGATTTTCACCGCGCGCGCAACGCGGCGGCGACATTGGTGCTCCGGGAAGATCCGGACGCTGCCCGCTGGGGGCTCGTTGAGATTGGAGACCAAGGGCAAATCCTGCGGATCACCGGAAAAGGGCTGATGAATTCCATTCCGACGGCGTCGCGCATGTTCGCCGGGATTCACATCTTGCACCCTCGATTGCTCAGGCAGGTGCCGAAGGGGGTGACTTCCTCGATTATCGGCCCCTATGTGGGAGCCATCGAGCGGGAAGAGCCGGTATTCGGGTATGACCTACAGGGGTACTGGTCGGACATCGGCACGGCCGAGCGTTATACACAGGCGGAACGGGATGTCCGAGCGGGACTCATTCGTTTGGAAGACCGGCAGCCTGTTGAGCCGCACGTTCCACTCAAGTAAAAGAGTTGATCCAAACCGTGGCGATTCACGATCGACTGACGGCCACTCCATTGCACGTATCCCGTTGCTTATCCCTTTTGCTGTTTGAGTAACCGAGCCAGATAGGTTCGTTGGAGCTTGAGGGATTCGGCGGCTTTCGTCTGATTGCCCTCTGCGTGCTCCATCGCCCGCGCGATGATGTAGCGGCTGTGTTGCTCCATTGATTCATGATAGGGCAGATTCAGATATGAAGCCTCGTCTCTTCGGTGGAGACTGGTATCATCTGGCAGAAGTGCCAACATCTCCGGCTCGATAATATCTTTCGGGCTCAAGACGACAGCGCGCGCGATCACATTATCCAATTCCCGAATGTTTCCTGGCCAGGAGTAGCGGGTCAAGGCATTAAGGGCGGCTGTACTCAGAGCCATGCCAGGTCGTTTCGCATCTCTTGTATGTCGATCCAAAAAGAACTGGGCCAGGGCCGCGACATCCCCTGATCGTTCGCGAAGCGGAGGCAGGGTCAGAGTCACGACGTTGAGCCGAAAATAGAGATCTTCGCGGAACTGCCCCGCTCTCACAGCTTGCCGAAGATCCTTGTTCGTGGCCGCAA
>NZ_JBLYIG010000669.1:0-2829 GCF_049222245.1 Nitrospira sp. BLG_2
TTGTCGCTCATCCCGACGCCCCATTCTTTGCGCGGTACCTGCACGTAATTCCCTTCTCCGTGATAACCCACGTTGGAGATGGTCCCTCCGGGACGCGTTGCCTTGATACAAGCCTCGAACGTCGCCTGAGCCCCGAGGGCTTCAATGGACGAATCTACGCCCTGCCCGCCTGTCAGGTCCAGAATGGTTTGGACGGGATCCTGTTCTTTGAAGTCGATCACGACATCCGCCCCGAACTCTTTCGCCAGTTTCTTCCGCTGGGGCACAGCCTCCACGGCAATGACCAGACCGGCCCCCAGGAGGCGGGCCCCCATCGTAGCCATGAGGCCGACCGGGCCCTGGGCGAAGACCGCCACCGTCCCGCCTATGGGAATATTCGCGTGTTCGGCCCCCATGAACCCGGTGGACATCATGTCCGAGCAGTACGCGACCTGCTCATCGGTAAGACCCGTTGGAATCGGCGCCAAGTTCGCTTGCGCGCTGTTGACGTGGAAATATTCGGCGAGATTGCCATCCTTGACGTTGGCAAACTTCCACCCACCGAGCATCTCCTGGCACTGCGATGTGTAGCCGCGCAGGCAATTCTCGCACTGATAACAGGGAGTGATGGCGTTCACTCCGACCCGATCTCCCTCCCGAAACCCCTTGACGGCGCTTCCTAGTTTGTAGACAACCCCGACGGCTTCATGACCCAGGGTCAGGTTGGTCCGTTCTCCAATCGCCCCATCGACGGTATGGACATCCGAGGTGCAGATGAGCGCGGCAGTGGTTTTGACGATTGCATCATTTGGCCCAGGGTCGGGAATCGGCTTCTCCATCATTCCCACAGAGCCCAGCTTCTGCATCACAAAAGCTTTCATTGTTCGTGTCATGGTCCATTCCTCCTTTACCAGTCAATTTGCTGCCGAACGACCAATACGTATCCCCCCCACAGCCACGACGTTGGCCGCGAAGATATAGGTCCGGGTTGTCAGAGCCATATTGGGAAGAGTCTAAATTGCAAGGAAGAAGCCTGTGAAAGAAGGCAATCAGTTAGGATTCTTTCTAGAAAGATTCACAAGTTGAACGACTTGCCGGATCGAAGGAAGCTTGAGTGAGGGGGAGATTCGCAACAGCGGAAAAGCTCACCTGTCCCAGAACGCGACAAGTAACCCGGCGGTCATGTATTGCGGATAAGCGACTTGTTACTTGAAGACCCTGTAGGGATCATCAAAGATCGCCCGACATTCAAGACAGCGGACTTTCCCGGTCCGTTTACCGCCCTTGGTCAAAATATCCTCAATGATACGCCGATGGGTGCACGTCGCTTCTCCGAGACCGACGCGAGTTTCTGCTACTGTGTCCTGGGTGGCATGAGCTTTTGTGGGCATTTCCACATGCCTTGAGTGCGATGTTCCGGCCTTCTGGCCGGATATCTGTGTGTCGGCGAAGGGCGGATCAATCGACGCTGTCGTTACGCGGCGGTCGAGGCGACCGCTGCAACCGGACGATAGGCCTGTACCGTATAAGTCTTGCCCACATCCATCATTACCCGGACTTGTCCGGTTCTGCTCAAATGATCGATGGCAAGAAACACCTGATTCCAGGTCAACTCCGGACAAAGCTCCATGATCTCTTCCAACGGACAAGCCGTACCCCGTTGCTCTAGCCTATCTCTAACTTGATCAATGTGAGTCGCCCTCATAGCTTTTCCTCCTTTTTTTATCGGCCTGACAATGCACCCTACACAGATAGGATTCCGCAGGAACCTCGGGTCAACCCTAGTTCACGGAAAATTTGCACGTATCGGTTAAGACAAACCGGTGTCGGCGAACCGCGCGGGGAGAGGAGGCGCACACAATGTCGGGAATTAATGGGGCTTGATGCGCACGAACTGGCGGAATGAAACGTCATGCGACGGGGCAGACATCCTTCAATACCGCCAGCATGGTCTGGTAGAGCTGCTCGACCGCCGCTTCCTTCGTGAGCAGCGTGGCGGCGCCGGCCCTGATCATCGCGTGGTGATTGTCGTCGCCGGCATTCACCGACAATCCGATCACGATGATGTTGGGATAGCGGGTAGTAATCTCACGTGTGGCTTCAATGCCGTTCATGTTCGGCATGTTGATGTCCATCACCACGATGCCGGGCCGCAGTTGCTCGGCCAACCGCACGGCGTCCTGGCCGTCCACGGCTTCTCCGACGATCTGCACATCTTCGTAGCCCTCCAACATCGCGCGAAGCCCCTGCCGAACCATGGCATGGTCGTCGACCAGCAAGACATGAATGCGAGAAGCAGGGGGCTGCAAGGTTGAGGAAAAGCTTCTCTCCTGACTCTCAGCCTGAACCTTGACCTCAGCTTGGCGGTGCCGAGCCAACGGCAAGACCAGCGTCGCGATCGTTCCCTTGCCCGGAGCCGACTCCAGCTCCAACGACCCGCCGAGCGAGCGCATGCGTTCCTTGATGCTGAAGAGGCCGAATTTGGAAGACAGACCGCCGGCCGGCTCAGCGGCGGTGACTGCAGCAAGATCGAAACCGGCTCCTTTATCGCTCACAGTGATCCGTAATCGGTCGGCCGTCTGTTCCAAGCCAACGACGGCCTCGGTGGTTCCGGCATGTTTCAAGGCATTCATCAACAACTCGCGCGCCGATTGGAACAGCAGCACCGATTGATCTTCCGGCAGGGCCGGTTCAGCCTTCGGCACAGCCACCGCCACGGTCATCTCATACTTCTCCATATAGCTCCCGAGCCATCGCAGTCCGGCGCAGAGGCCATGGTCCCGCAGCACCGGCGGACTCAACTCAGCCACAAGCGACCGTGTGTATAGTAATGCGTCGGCAAAGACCTCT
>NZ_JBLYIG010000670.1:0-5536 GCF_049222245.1 Nitrospira sp. BLG_2
CAGCGCCGCGGTGAAGGTCGAAGGGACCTACTCGCAACCCGACGAGTATCACAACGCGATGGAACTGCACGCCACCGTCGCCGTCTGGGACGGCAACAAGCTCATCCTCTACGACAAGACGCAATGGGTCGATAACGTGCAGCAGCAGGTGGCCACCGCATTCAGTATCAACAAGGACGACGTGCGCGTCGTGTCTCCGTTCGTCGGCGGCGCGTTTGGCTCGGCGCTGCGGACCTGGGTTCACGTCTTCATCGCGGCGCTGGCCGCCAAACACGTTCGCTCCCCCGTCAAACTGGTCTTGACGCGCGCCCAGCAGTACACGGTCCCTGGCTACCGGCCGCACACCGTCCAGAGGGTCGCGCCCAGCGCGACGAAAGACGGCAAGTTGACAGCCATCCGCTACGAGGCAACGGGCAAGACCTCAACGACTTGATCGGTCCGTCTCCTGGCTCGTCGAGAAAACGCTCCATATGCAAGTCGTGCATCTGGTGGTCGAGGTAGAAGGGGGCGGGATGACAGACCGCACACTTGGCCTTCCCGAAGAACAGTTTCTCACCTCGTTTCTCGGCATCGTTCGCCTTCTCCGAATCGAGACGGCCCGTCAGATCCAACTTGGGGGCTGGTGGGAAGTCGAGCATGTTCTGAAACTGGGCCATGTGCGGAACGACGCTGCGCGGCAACTCCTGGAACCCTTTCTTCATCGCGCGAATCGGGTCGCCATTGAAGTAAGCGGTCCGCTGCTCGAATTCCGTGAAGTCTTCGATCGAGCGCAAGCTTCGCTTGGATGAGTGGATTTGTTGATTGAATACACCCCGTATGCTCGGCGAATCGAGCCTGATCCGTCGTTCTTCGGGCCGCGTATCGGGGTTTAGATGAAACTGTCCGGTCGTATGGCCGTTCACATGGCAGTCGAAGCAAGTCACACCGAGACTCGGATGCAGGCTTTTGCGGTCGTCGGTCGGGTTGAACTCCTCTTGTGGAAAAGGAGTCAACAGCATCCTCAGTCCATCGAGCTGGACAGGAGTGAGGATGTCCTTGAACAGGGCGTAATAGTTGTTGATGGAGATGACTTCGCCCCGTGACACATCGCCCAATTCAGGCCGGTTGCTCAAGAACATGGCCGGAGGAAATTCCGGTAGGAAGGCCTCGGGGAGATCGAAATCGACGTCGACCCGCTCGAGCCGTGGAAACATGTCGATTTGTATCTGAGGGAAGACCATGCCCCCAGGGGATTGCAGCAGGTGAGGCAGCGATGGATAGGGAAAGATCCCCTGCTTCTTGATCTCTTCCGGACTTTGGCCGGAGAGCCGTTCCCATGTCATGCCTTCCGACAAGCGCGCCGTCGGACCGACCGCCAGCGGTTTGCCCCGCGACATCTTGGCCTCCGGATCTTGCTTCGGCTTGAGGTGATAACGCCGCTCCAGCAACTTGCGTTGCGTCTCCATCACCTTGGGCTTGGCGGCGATATCCTTCTTCATGATCTCTTCCGGCTCTTGCATTGGCTTCTCTGCGCCCAAGGGATCGCGGTAGAAGTCGAACCCCGTGATTTTGCCGTCCCTAGGCTGATTCTCAAAGACAGGGGAAGAAGGCTTCGCCTTGTGCGCCTTGAAAATGTCCGAGCGATCGTGATCCGTCTTTTTCTGCTCCGGGCGTTCAATGGGAACCGTGCGCGGCTCTTGCGCTTCGGTCACCGCATCGTGGGGCGGGCGCGGAGACTTTTTGTCCTCAGCGGCAGCCGCGACACTACCGGTCAGCAATAGGGCGAGTAGGAGTTTCAGCGAGCCCCACGGGATGCGAGAGTCGGGAATGCGAGCAGAATGCCTATTCATCGGCGCCTCCATCGGTTCACGGCCTCACTTCATCGGTTTGTTGGGCATCCGCCGATTTCCCGTACGGCATAGGTGATACACCCAAAGACGCCGTGCATTGGCCTGGCGGGCGTGACATGTCCAGCAAACGTTATCGTGCGTATTATGCGCCTTGCTTGAGGCGGGCTCGACTAGGCATATCTCTGGTGCCGGGGCATAAGCGACCGTCGCGCTCTCGATCCTGTCACATCCGGCTGGACTCATCCGATGGTCACGACGAAGCTTGAGTCGATAGCTCCGTGGGAAATGGCCGGGCGTCACTGTGTCAGGAAGCCGATGCCGTCGCCGCATCATCCCGGATGGCGGTTCTCGGATCTGTACGCGGTGCGTGGATCTCAATGCAGATGCAATGCGTTACTTGGAGGTTTCGGCCGCGCGATTGCGGCCGCTCAAAATCTCGGCAAGGCTGCGGGGGAACGCCGCTGTTTCAATCTCTTCGAGCGAGAGCGGCAACCCCAACGACCAATTGGGATACGTGCCTTCCGCTCCCGGCATATTTGGTCGCTCCGCGGCAAGGCAGGCCGCCTCCATCGTCGCCATGACAATGGCCGATGGCGATTCGGCCAATTGCCTGAAAATCTGGAGGGCTGCCGTTTCTAAATCGGCGCTCGGGTCCACTCCACTGGTCTGCACCATCTTCTGCCTCAACTTTTCGGCATTGTCCTTGCCCGAATCCAACCCGCTCCGTCGCTGAAGCTCGTAGTCTTTCCCGGTCCAAACGCCGGCCAACGTAGGGAGATCGTGCGTGGTAATCGCCGCCAGCGCCTTCTCCGGATATTCCGCCGGCGCGGTCTCCTCGAACCAGAGCAGCCGGTAAGACAGCATATCGCGCTCGGCCATCCGAGCTCGCACACCCTCCTCGACAGTGCCAAGATCTTCGCCGACGACCACCGCACCCGCGCGCTGACTTTCCAGCGCGATGATACCCAGCAGGTCGTCGGCCCGATATCGAACATAGGCCCCGTGCTTCGGTGTCCCGCCCGGCGGAACCCACCAGAGCCGGAAGAGACCCATGACATGGTCGATACGCAACCCTCCGGTATGGCGCATCGCGGAGCGGACCGTTTGAATGAAGGGTTCATAGGCTGCCTGTCGTAGTCGGTGTGGAATGAACGGCGGCAAGCCCCAATTCTGTCCCTCATTGCTGAACAAGTCCGGCGGAGCTCCGATCGAACAGTCGAGCGCCACGAGATCCTGCCAGGCCCAGGCGTCCGCCCCGTGGGGCGAGAATCCCACGGGCAAGTCCTGCATCAATGCCGTTGGTTCTGCCGCCCGCGCCAATTGGCGGTCCAAAAGCCATTGCAGCCACTTATGGAAGCGCACACGATCGGCATGTTCCTGGGCGAACCGCCGCATGTTTACCGCGTCCGGGTGGCGATAGCCGCTCGGCCATCGCCGCCAGTCCGCGCCATGCTCTTCCACCAATACGTTAAACACGGCAAACTGGTCGAGCGACAATCCTTGGTCTCGCTGAAATCGATCGAAGTCCGCGTCTTCTCCGAAAAGGGCCCATAGTTTGCGCAAAGCATCCAGTTTCAGTTGAAACACTCGATCGCGGTCGATCGTCCGCTCGTTGTTCAGGACTTGAGCGTCAGCTGTGAGCCGCCGAAGGTCGGTTTCGATCCGTTCCGCGCCTGGCACATCTTCGATACGGAGATAGAGCGGATTGCGATAGCGGCGGCTGGAGGGTGAATAGGGGCTGGCTTCCTGCGGCAGAAGGGGAAGTACGGCATTCAAAGGGTTGATGAGAACCATCCCCGCTCCCGTGAGCTTGGCCCATTCCCCAAGGCGGCGAAGATCGGCTAAATCTCCGATGCCCCAACTCGAGCGGCTTCGCGTGGCATAGACCTGCGCGCTCCATCCCCACATTCTCAGGCCCGGGGGAAAGTGGCATCGCCCCGGAGTGACAATGAGCTTCGTGGAGGTAGACTCGCCTATCGGCGCGAGCTCGTGGTAGCCCGCCGGCACGCTGTTCGGAAGGCGATCCCGTACCTTCATAGCCGTGCCGTCTTCCAGCCGCAGCTCGGCCGGGCCAGGGAGTACCAATGGTTCCCCATGACGCACCACCTTGACCGGTTCGTCGAATAGGGACCGTGGTTCCTTCGGGGGATGGCCGATGGCAGACCGGATCGCCTCCAGGGATTCGCGGGAGACCCGCTGCTCCTTCCCCGCCGCGTCTTGGTATACGGAATCGATGCACCAGGCATCGCGGCTCATAGGTCGGTCCTTCCACCATTAAAGATGAGGCATTCGTACGGCAACAGCCTGCTATCGGAGCAGCGCGCGCGCCGCGCGCCATGATAGCGTTCCGCCTCGGAACTCCACCGCAAGGGGCCATGGCTCCCATCAGGAATCTGCTGCTCCTGTGCGGACAAGTTGAAGAGTGCCCGAATGAAATGTCGGGAATCGGCGCCGGACTCTCCGCGGACGAGCTCTACTACGTGATGGCCGGTAGGTGCAAGACAGGCGCTGCGCTGTACGTAGTCACGCAGGGCAGGCCATTCTCGACGCGCCCGCAGCAGATCTTGATACAACCTGCGCAGCCCCGACCGATGTGGGTCTAATTCCCAGGACCAGCTCAATCGAGAGGCTTCGAACGTGGATTCGGACTGAGGGTCCGGCACGTCACCGTCCCTATGGAAGGCCTCGAACTCTCGCCGCCTGCCGGTGCGCACGTTTTCGATCAACACCGGGTCGCTGAACGAACAGAAAAACTGGAACGGCCTCGGCTCTCCGTATTCTTCCCCCATGAACAAGAGCGGCAAATACGGCGCAAGCAGCAACAAGCTCGCCGCCAGGCGTTGCGCCGGCGGAGAAAGTAGCGTGCTCAGCCGGTCGCCCGCGGCGCGATTGCCGATCTGATCGTGATTTTGAACACAGACCACGAAGCGGTCTCCAGGAAGTCCGGCGTTGTCGCCTCCATGGCGCCGATCACGAGAATGGCTGTAGCTGCCGTCCAACACGAACGTATCGGTCAGCGATTTGACCAACTGTTCGGGCCGTCCATAGTCAACATAGTACCCTTGCTGCTCACCGGTCAGGCAGGTATGCACCGCGTGATGGAAATCGTCGCTCCATTGCGCGTTCAATCCATAGCCTCCTCGCTCGGGCGGCAACAGGACACGCACGTCATTGAGATCGCTTTCGGCCACGATATGCGCGGCATACCCTCGCCCTTTCGAGGCGGCCTCCGCCGCCTCCTTGATGTCCCGCAAAATATGGCGGGCACCGAGGTCGTACATCGCGTGAACCGCATCCAACCGTAATCCATCGAAGTGATAGTCACGGATCCACATGCGCGCGTTGTTGCACACGAACGCTCGCACCTCGTCCGAACCCCTGTCGTCATAGTTAACCGCCGCTCCCCAAGGAGTCCGGTAGTGCTCGGTGAAATACGGGCCGAATTCACCGAGATAGCCGCCTTCCGGTCCGATGTGATTGTAGACCACGTCGAGAAACGCGGCGAGGCCATGGCGGTGACAGGCATCGACGAGGCGCTGGAGACCGTGCGGCCCACCATAGCTTTGCTGAGGCGCATAAGGATGCACGCCGTCGTACCCCCAGTTGCGCGTGCCGGAAAATTGCGCCACCGGCATGATTTCGACGGCGGTCACACCCAATTCGCGCAATGCCGGCAACCGAGAGATGACCGCGTCGAACGTGCCTTC
>NZ_JBLYIG010000671.1:0-2358 GCF_049222245.1 Nitrospira sp. BLG_2
GCACTTCTTCAACGTAGTTCAATAACGATCCTAGGACCGACCGGTAGGGCGAGGAGAGGGCAATCAAATTGACACCGCCTCCCCATTGAGCCCATTGGGTTTTGACCTTGGAACCCTCTTCTGGGTCGAAATCCACGTACACGGCCCGAATTTCACCAGATCGGCTTCTCGCATAGTCCAACGCGCGAACCACGGCACGATTTAAGCCGCTGATCGGAATGATCACGATATTGCGCCGAGGTAATGGAGGCCGTTCGCCTCGACGGTCCAGCGCGATTTGTTCCGTGACGGCCTTATAGTGCGAGCGAATCCCTTGGAACATGAGCAAAAGGATCATGACAAGCAGAAACACGATCCAGGCTCCCTGCGTGAATTTGGTACTGGCAATAATGATCGTCGCGATGCCGGTGGTCACCGCGCCAACCCCATTGACGATCAGTTTGGTCTGCCAATGCGGCCCTTTTTTCATGAGCCATCGCTTCCCCATACCGGCCTGAGAGAGCGTGAATGACACAAATACGCCGATGGCATACAAGGGAATTAATGCGTGCGTATCCCCTTCGAACGCGACGAGCAAGAGACAGGCGAAGACGCCGAGAATGATGATGCCGTTCGAAAAGACCAGCCGATCGCCGAACGTTGCCATTTGATGCGGCATGAATCCGTCGCGTGCCAGGATTGATGCCAGGTGCGGAAATCCTGCGAAGGCGCTGTTGGCCGCCAGCACCAGCAGTGCCATGGTGCCGATCTGTACGGCGTAGTAGATTGGCCCGGTGCCGAACGTTAGACGGGCCAGCTGAGAAACTACGGTCTCGTCGGCTTTAGGCAGGATACCGTGGTGGTAAGCCATCCAGCTGATACCTAGGAACAGTGACGCCAGAATCGCGGACATCCAAAGCATAGTGTTCGCAGCATTTTTCGATTCAGGTGGGCGAAAGGCTTTGACGCCGTTTGAAATGACTTCCATGCCAGTGACCGCAGAACAGCCCGCAGCAAAAGAGCGAAGAACTAAGAACAAAGTAAGAGCCTCAGTTTCTACAGGACCGGGCGGAAGGGGAGGTGCTCCGGAGTTGGAGAGAGATCGAACTGTGCCCATGATGACGAGGAGACCTAGCGCACCTATGGCAAAATAGGTTGGGACGGCAAAAAACTTTCCTGATTCACGGACCCCACGCAGATTCATCACTACAATGAATAGAATGGCGACAAGTCCAAAGACTTCGCGGTGAATGAACAGGCTTGGAATGGCCGAGGTGAGGGCCGCGATCCCCGCCGCGACGCTCACCGCAACCGTTAAGACATAATCGATCATGAGTGCCGCTGCAGCCACTAAAGCCGGCCTATCGCCGAGGTTGGACCGTGCGACGACATACGCACCACCTCCCTCTGGATATTCATAGATAATTTGTCGATAGGAGATAGTCAGGACCAGAACGAGGAATAGAATGGCTAGACTGACCGGAATCGACCAGGCTACCGCTGCCGAGCCGGCTAGAATAAGAACCAGGAGGATTTCTTCCGTTCCGTATGCAACGGATGAAATAGCGTTCGAGGAGAAGATGGCAAGGGCGACCGTTTTTGAAATCCGCTCGTGTCTCGCTTGGGCGGTCTTGAGAGGGTCTCCAACGAGCCATCGCTTCAGAATCATGAAAGGATGTCCAAGAGGCATGTTACTGGTTTCTCTCACTATCTCTCTAATTAAAGGAAACGGAATCTGGCCACTGTCCATCACGGCCCTGAATGCGAACTTCTTCTCCTACGTCGGTGCTTGACGTGTGCGAGGTCAGCGACCAAGCCAAGAATCTTCTTTATCCTAGTCCCGCAACAGCGGAAAAACGCGCCGGGTTTTCCCCATAACCGATGCGCAGAGCCTTCGAAAGCTTCGATGATCTGTTTCGCTTCTTTCATAGCCGCCAATGCAGCCTCTCCTCGGGACGCAAAGCGGCCTTCAGCGCACCCATTGAAGTACGCCCAGGAATTATGTCTGAATTCAATAATGCGATATGGACAATTCCACGTTCCATCGTCGTGTCGCTTGGGTGTTAACTCAATTTTGCGATGCTTATAGTATGGCATTGTCGTTGTTTCCAGCCTTCAGCATCCCTTACAACTCTCTCTGCTACTCGAAAGGCACGTCAATCTAACGAAGGTACCGCACGTAATTGATGTGGACTTCGTAAGCCGGCCACCGAGCGAGTACCAGCTCTTTGCCATGCGACTCGACCATCCTGGCCAGCCAGAGCCGCTCAACGGCGGTCAGTTTAGAAAAGATCTCCGATAAGGTCAGAGGTGGTTCTACTGTGAGCGGCTGGGAATCATCCGGCTCCCTGAGTATATGATCTTGAAGATCCACATCGT
>NZ_JBLYIG010000672.1:0-10139 GCF_049222245.1 Nitrospira sp. BLG_2
CGAAGAAGCTGCGTTGACGGCGTGCATGCGGAACTACTCACGGTTCTCAATGCGATAGTAAAGAGCGGAACGTCGTGGCTTCAGGGGAGGAGTCTGCGGAGAGGTGTGGAAACGCTCCATATGATTGAGCACGCTGACTACCCAGGTGTGATCAAATCCTCCTTGTGCCAGGGAAGCAACTGGCATTCATCCAGATGGGTAGGCATATCGCAGCCAATCGAACCATTCTCAAGCGCCTGGCTGAGATCGATAAGACATTGCCGGGTTCAGCGTTCGTGTCTCGAGGCTATAGAGGCCGGCCAAATCGGCGTCGAGCATCACCCTGTGGTCTCGAATGTCGGAACAAGGGACTTAAGAGGTTTGGGCTGCTTCATGCGATCTGCCTCCCAATGCATGGTGTCTTTCGGCATTCCTGCTCCGCTTCAAGCTAGTCGAGAGCATCGAGGACTCTACTGGGAGTGGTGTCTACAAGCCACATAACCGGCGCAGTCTGCGTTTCTGCTCGTAACGGCTCCACACGGCTTCATCTTCATTGAAGCGGCTGGCAAGTGCGTGAGAATCGATGAACAGTCTCATGACATGGTGATCCTAAAGATGATCACCCAACCCATTGCTTTGCGTTGGGCAGTGGGCAGTCCAGCCAAATCAGACAATGAAAGCTATGCAGAAGGTCGGCCGACCAATTCAATAACAGCGGCCATGAGACCATCGGCCACCGAAGTCATGAAATCTAGATTCAATGTGTCGAGGGTGTCCGTCGATCGATGATAATGAGGATTGCGGAAGTTGGCGGTATCGGTGAGCATGACGGCGGGAAACCCTTGTTCCCAGAAGGGGGTATGGTCGCTGCGTCTGGTATCCGGGAGCTTTTCTCCGTTACCCGGTACGACCAGTGGAACGATCGAGAGGTGCGACTTCATGGCCTGGGCAACTGCGCCGGTCAAAGTACGCGATTGTTCGTTGCCGATCACGGCCAGAAAATTTCCAGTTGTGGGCACGGCGATGGGCACACCGGGAGGGATCTTCTGCGAGTTTGGTCGCTGACTCGCATAGCCGACGCATTCCAGCACGATTGCTCCGTGAATCGCTTCACGATTCTTTCTCAGAAGCGCTGTATAGGCGGAGCTGCCGAGCAAGTTCTCTTCTTCCAAGTTGAAGCCTATGAAATGAATCGGTCTGGCCAATTTCATGGCTCGGACCTGGCGAGCGATCTGGAGCATCACCGCGAGGGCGCTGGCGTTATCATCGGCGCCGGGAGACCCCTGCACAGTATCGAAGTGCGCGGCGACGATCAGCGGGGGTGCGGAACGGTGGCGCTGGGTGTCGGGAATCGCGGTTCCAATCAGATTATGGTAAGTGCCGCCCAACGCCTGGAACGGTTGCCTCGTGACGGTCAGGCTTGTTTCAGAGAACTGTCGGTGGAGATAGGCTTCTGCTTCCTGGAGGCGAATCGGAGAAGAGAGTGGATGACGCTCGCCTATGAGGCGATGCAAGTCGTTGTTGAGTTGATAGTGATCAACGGGCACGTGGTTCGTCCGCACGCGGAGAAATTAATTCACAATTTCGGTCCCGATGCCCTTGCGGGTGAAGATTTCGAGAAGAATGGCATGGGGAATACGCCCGTCAATAATGTGGGCTTTCCCGACCCCCTCGCCCAAGGCGTCCAGGCACGCATGGACTTTCGGAATCATCCCCTCCGTGATGGTCCCTTTTTTCATCATGCGCTGCACATCTTTGCGTGATACGGTGGACAAATGGCGTCCGTTGGCGTCGCGAATGCCTTTGATATCGGTCATCATGAGGAGTTTCTCTGCGCGAAGCGCTCCGGCTACGGCTCCCGCGACAAGATCGGCATTGATGTTGTACGTGTTGCCTTCGCGATCCGTTCCGATGGGCGCGATGACCGGGATGTAGTGATCCTCCTGGAGGTTGCGTAACAAACCAGGATCAACTCTTTCGACATCACCCACTAATCCAAAGTCGCCTTCGCCGTCTTCCCCGTCCAACTCGCGATCAAGGCTTTCCGCCCAGGCCTTGGCCGTCAGCGGCTTGCTGAGAATCAAGCCGCCATCCTTCCCGCTCAAACCGACCGCGCTGCCACCGTGTCGGTTGATGAGGTCAGTGATCTCCATGTTGATTTTTCCCGCCAAGACCATTTCCACGATTTCCATCGTGGCCTCGTCGGTGATCCGAACACCATGGCGGAATTTTGCTTCGATGCCGAGCCGGTCGAGCATCTTGTCGATTTGAGGTCCGCCGCCGTGGATGATGACCGGGTTGATTCCTACATACTTCAGCAAGACGACGTTTTGCGCAAACCGTTCCTTGAGGGAAGTGTCCGTCATCGCGTGGCCGCCGTATTTGACAACCACGGTCTTTCCTCGAAACGTGCGCATGTACGGAAGGGCTTCGATGAGGACGTTGGCTTTTTTGATCAGTTTGTTCATGCTGAGCCTTTCGGCGGACCTTTATAGAATATACCGGCTCAGGTCCTGATCCTTCACGATATCTTTCAATCGATCCCGGACATAGGCAGCGGTGATACTGATCCGTTTGTCGGGCCAGCCTGGTCCCTCGAAGGAAATTTCCTCGAGCAACCGCTCCATGATGGTAAAGAGGCGACGCGCGCCGATGTTCTCAGTCCGTTCATTCACCTGCACCGCCACCTCGGCGATCTCCTCCAGACCATCCTTGGTGAACTCAATGACGAGGCCTTCGGTGGCCAGCAAGGCTTGATACTGCCGGACCAAGGCTCCTTTGGGTTCCGTAAGAATGCGGACAAAATCGTCTTTCGATAACGCGCTGAGTTCGACGCGAATCGGAAATCGACCCTGGAGCTCCGGAATCAGATCCGACGGCTTCGCCACATGAAAGGCACCGGCGGCGATGAAAAGGACGTGATCCGTCACGATGGGGCCATGCTTGGTGTTCACCGTGCAGCCTTCCACGATGGGGAGGAGGTCGCGTTGTACGCCTTCTCGAGACACATCGGGTCCCATGGTGCGCTCGCGACCGGCGATCTCGTCAATCTCATCGAGGAACACAATCCCGGTCTGTTCCACCTTGGTGATAGCTTCCCGCGTGGTATCCTCCATATCGATTAGTTTCTGCGCCTCTTCCTGAGTCAAGTGCTTGAGCGCCTCCGGCACTTTCATAAGTCGTTTCTTTTTCTTACCTTGGAACATTCCACCCAGCATGTCCCGAAGATTGCTTTCAAGATCGTCGAGTCCGCCTACGTTGGAGATAACTCCGACTGGAAGGCTCCGCTCCTTGACTTCCATCTCAACCGTCCGTTCATCCAGCTTCCCTTCTCGCAACTGTAAGCGCAGCTTCGACCTCGTCGTTTCGTGAGAATCCTGAGAGGAGGCTTGAGCTACCGGATCGTTCGGGCTGTCCACAAAGCCTGGCCGAGGGGGAGGTGGTGGTAAAAGCAGATCGAGCAATCGTTCTTCGCCTTGTTGTTCCGCCTTTTGCTGAACTGCCGCCAGCCGTTGTGTCTTGACCATATTGATGGCCAATTCGGTCAAGTCGCGGATGATCGATTCCACATCGCGCCCGACGTAGCCGACCTCCGTAAACTTCGACGCCTCGAACTTGATGAAGGGGGCTTCTGCCAGCTTGGCGAGGCGTCTGGCAATCTCTGTTTTGCCCACGCCGGTCGGCCCGATCATGATGATGTTCTTCGGCATCACCTCGTCTCGGAGATCAGGAGACAATTGCTGGCGGCGCCAGCGGTTGCGAAGAGCGATGGCGACCATCCGCTTCGCATCCTTTTGTCCGATGACGTAGCGATTCAGTTCTTCGACGATCTGGCGCGGGGTGAGACTATTGAGATTCAGCGGTTCGGTCTGGCTCGTGAGAGATTTCATGATGGTGAGTTATCCTCGAAGTTCTTCAACAATAATCTGTTGGTTGGTGTAGATGTCAATAGAACCAGCGATGTTCATGGCTTCGGTGACAATTACCGGAGCCTCGAGTTGGGAATGGCGCAAAAGTGCCCGGGCAGCCGCCAAGGCATAGGGACCACCCGATCCAATGGCCAGAACGCCGTCTTCAGGCTCCACGACATCGCCAGTGCCCGAGATGACGAACGATTGTTCACGACCGGCGACGGCAAGTAACGCCTCCAATCGTCGAAGCACACGGTCGGTTCGCCAATCTTTTGCCAGTTCGACTGCTGCCCTTGTGAGATTGCCTCGATACTCCTCCAGCTTGCTCTCGAATTTCTCGAACAGTGTGAAGGCATCAGCGGTGGCCCCGGCAAATCCTGCCAGCACCTGGTCGTGGTGCAAGCGTCGCAGTTTCTTGGCGTTATGCTTCATCACCGTGGTTCCAACGGTCACTTGTCCGTCGCAGCCCATGGCAACCTGCCCGTCGCGCCGGACGCAAAGGATAGTGGTCGAGCGAATGATCATGACGATTTCCGGGCCTTTCCTGACAGATGGCTTGGCGTCGCCCGTGCGCGGGGGTGGGCGCTGTCATACACCGTGAGGAGTTGATCCATTGCCAGATGCGTATACTTTTGTGTCGTGCTTAGCGAGGCATGGCCGAGCATTTCCTGTATCGAACGGAGGTCTGCTCCCTCATCGAGCAGATGAGTCGCATACGAGTGCCGCAAGGCATGAGGACTGACCGCTCCGCTGGCGAGACGGCTGGAGTATCGAGACACCATTCGAGCGACGCTCCTCGTGGTGATCCGACCTCCGCGATGATTCAAAAACATCGGAGTCGTCGACAGATAACCGCTGGAGGACGGTTGTTTCAAGGACTTGCGATACTCGTTGATCGTCTGAAGGGCCAGATCCCCGATCGGAACCATCCGTTCCTTGCGGCCTTTCCCCCTTAAACACACGAGTCCGTCCGTCTCGTTCAGGTCATCGAGATTGATTCCCACGACTTCACTCACGCGAGCACCGGTCGAGTACATCGTTTCCAGCAGAGCACGATCGCGCAAGGAAAGGGACGATTTCCCGGTCGGAAACTCCATGAGTGCCGCCGCATCGTCCTTTGTCAACACTCGAGGGAGTGGCTTTGGCAACTTTGGAGTCCTCAGGTTCTCCGTGGGGTTCTTATGAAGGTGTCCCTCGCGAACGAGAAACCGAAAGAAACTTCGCAGGCAAGCCAGCTTTCTGGCTAAAGATGAGGCTTTCTCGCCTTGTTGATCCAAGCTGTGTAGGTAGGCGCGAATAGCGTTGCCTGTGACCGTATTGATGTGGACGGGCACGGCTTCTTGCTTGGTTCGTTGAAGGAACTTCGTCAGCTGATGAAGATCGGATCGATAATTGCGAATCGTCTCGGGTGACGCGTTCCGTTCGACCTGGAGGTGCATTACGAAAGCCTTGATCGCATCTTCCATGAGTCAAAATCCTCAAGGGCTCGCCGGCTCATCGCGAGACGCTTCTTCTCTTTGTCTTTGGGAGGGTTCGACAACGGAGGGAACAGGCCGAAATTGGTATTCATCGGCTGGAAATGGCGAGGATCAGAGGAGGCGACATGAGTAATCAAGCAGCCGTGCGCGGTTGTGGGCGGAGGCGTGATCGCCGGTTGTCCGGTCAAGGTTCGCGCCGCATTGATGCCGGCCAAGCCTCCCATCGCTGCTGATTCGGTATAGCCTTCGACACCGACGAGCTGCCCCGCAAAAAACAATGTGCCGCGGGCTTTGAATTGCAGCGTATTGAGAAGGAGCTGCGGGGAATTGATGAACGTGTTGCGATGGAGGCTTCCGTACCTGAGGAACTCGGCTTGCTCGAGCCCAGGGATCATGCGAAACACGCGCTTCTGCTCCGGATAGGTCAGTTTCGTCTGAAAGCCGACCAAGTTGTAACAGGTGCGATGGACATTTTCCGTGCGCAATTGGACGACCGCGGCTGACTCGCTTCCGGTCCGTGGATTCTTTAGGCCGACCGGCTTGAGCGGGCCAAACTGCATGGTCCGGCGGCCACGTTCTGCCAGCACTTCAATCGGCACGCAAGCTTCAAAATAGGGCGTCTTCTCAAATTCCTTCGGCTGTACCTTTTCCGCAGCCATCAGGGCATCGTAAAAGGCATTGTACTCTGCTTCCGTCATGGGGCAATTCAAATAGTCATCCCCGCCCTTGTCATAGCGAGAGGCACGAAAGACCACATCCATGTTGATCGACTCCGTGTCCACAATCGGCGAGATAGCGTCGTAAAAATATAAGTGCCGTGATTGCGTTACAGCGCGGATGGCCTGAGAGAGTTTATCGGAGGTCAACGGCCCAGTGGCGATAATGCAGAGGCAATCGATGGGAATGTCCGCGGCCTCTTCGTGAAGAATTCGGATTTGTGGGTGTCCTTGCAAGGCTCGGGTGATATGCGACGAAAACTGATCGCGGTCTACAGCCAGCGCCGATCCGGCTGGAACTCTGGCCTGCTCGGCTGCGGCAATGACGAGCGAATTCAAGCGCCGCATTTCTTCCTTCAAAATGCCCGGCGCATTTAAAGGATCGGCGGAGCCGAGTGAGTTTGAGCAGACGAGTTCGGCCAACCCGCCTGTCTTGTGTGCCTTCGTCATCTCTTTGGGGCGCATCTCGTAAAGCGTGACTTTGGCTCCGCGATTGGCTGCTTGCCAGGCTGCTTCCGATCCAGCCAGACCCCCGCCTACGATGACAATATCGTCACGCATGTGATTGGAACTTACGAACTCGGTGAGTGAAGGTGCATTGTACGAATCGATTTTTTGCCATGTCAAGGAAAAGGGCTGGTGAGAGCTGTTGGAAGAAGGTATGTCTCAATCCGCAGATGCTCGCCGATGAACGGACTGTGCCAAGCGCATGAGTCTTTCGCAACTCTGCTCTCCAGACGGCAAGCCTGATTTGTTTCTCCCCTTCGGCGGCCCGGCCATCTGACGGGATGGTCGCTTCGTCTTTGAAGTAAAGAATCGAGGCAGCCTCTCTTCTGATGCCCTGCGATACCCTCTTCCATGATGCCTAAACCATAGCGCTCGCCGATGATACCGACGTAGAGTCACTCCGGTCTACCTCATCTAGTGAGACCTGCCGAGTGGTTTCATCCCGGCTGCCGTACTCCATCCCATTCAGCCGTGTCTTGCGAATGCGCTGTAGCGTCTTCTCCACGGCCGCTCGTTCCGGCTACAGACCGAGGCAGGTGGAACTGACGAAAGCTCTGACAATGGGCTTGCATGGTTGTTGGTCCCTACGGGAGCTACTCGTGAGAATTTCTACGCCTGCAGCACTAGAAATTCAATGCGCTGGTCGAGACGAACAGGCGAATCCACCCCCGCGTTGACTGCCCACGAGGGGCAGTGCTAGAGTTCCCTCCTATCGGTCGGTCGGTTCACGAGGTTGGGCGATTAGCTCAGTGGTAGAGCGCTTCCTTCACACGGAAGAGGCCACAGGTTCGATACCTGTATCGCCCACCATGTTTCCATTAAATCTCTCTTTTACCTCGGGAGTTTCTTCAAAAAGTCGAAGGTTTGGACAGAATCCAGGATGTCGGCTACACTTCTGATTGTCTTGTCAGAGACACTAACCAAGCGAGGTACTGCGATGAATCTAGCGCAGAATGTCATCGGTATCGTGATGCTGACAATGGTCGCTGCAGGCTGCAGCACAACGCACCAACAAGGCGCAAGCGTCGATTCTAAGGAATACACGCCACCAACTAGCATTTATAATATTCTGGACAGCACCGCGCTGGTCTACTCGGACCCAGCCGCTGGTTCAGCGGTCAATGATCACCCCCTTCGCTGGCTTGGGTTTGTTGCAAACCCGATCGGCCATGCTTTCGATTATGGGATCAATCGCCCGATGTATACGCTGGCTAGCGGATTCGCCTATCTCTCCGGCTATACAGCCGAAGACAACATGGTGAATGCCCAACGCCGATAGTTCCGGTCCTTTCCTTGACGCGAAGGCCCGCTCTTCCAAAAGAGCGGGCCTTTTAATTTCCTCTTCGCGAAGACGCCCTCAAATCGTGTATTGTTGGAGCATCAGTGCAAGGATTACCCGATGAATTCTTTTCCGCTCAGGCCTTTGGCCGGACTCGTTGCGAGTGTGGGCCTGGTGATGGGATGTAGCGGTTCACCAGCTCCCATCAAGCCACCGCTCCCTCCGTCCAAAACCGACCTTATCCTGCTCGCCTCAACGGCGCTCTGCGAGCGTAAGGTCGATTTTGCGAGGAAATATCCCGCCACGGTTCACTCGACGAAGAACTGGGGAAGCGGCCATGAACTCATGATTCCGTTAGAAAACAGTGCTTCGCACGCAGAAGAATCCTATTTTTTCGATCAGGAAGGTGTTCTTGTCGGAGCGCTGTTCACGTTCCCGACAGGGCTAGACCTCAAACCTTATCCGGTGCTCCGGCGCACACTCTCACAGTTGAAACCGTCCGTGGAGTTTTACTTGAATGTGGCCCAATTGGAAACAAGAACAAGCATGGAGAGCAGCGCTCTCCTGGAAACGGGTGACGAAAAGACCACGACTCAGTATCTTGTCACCGGTCTCCCTGAGCATCCGGTCCTGCTTCAGGCTTCGTTCACTATTGATCCCTATGTCAGGCTCTTCTCTCCGTATCGACGCGAGTTCCTTGATCGACTTCGCAATCCGACAGGCGGCGAGGGGGGACAAAAAATGGAGAGTCAGGGAACCGAGGACAAAGAACCGTTCTCGTCTTTGCAACAATTCGCTCGGGGGCAAGCTGCTCAGCTCGCATACTGCGGTGACAAGAACTATGATGTCGCAGCAGACGCGTACCAAAAGGCGATTGCCAGTGGATTCACGAATAAAGTATGGCTTGCCGAAGCTCGGCATAAACTGGGAGTTACTTGGCAAGCGAAGGGGCAATTTGAGAAAGCGAAATCGGAATTGCTGCAGTCACTTGCCCTTAGGCCTAACATCCCGGAGGTCCTGAATAATCTCGGTACCGTCCAGGTACAATTGGGAGATAAAGCGGCCGGCTTGAGTTTATTTGAAAAGGCGGTGACTCTGCGCCCCAACTATGCTCTCGCTCGCTTCAATCTAGCTGAAGTGTATGAAACCACAAACCCTAAACGCGCTATTTCTGAATACGAAACCTATCTTGCTCTTGTCGAAGGTATAACCGAAGAGGAGTCTCGTGTCGCATATGCCAAGGATCGGGTTAAGGCTTTGAAACAGTAACTCCATCTCTTACCGAATTATACTTGTTCAATTCGCGCGAAGAAAGCGACTCAGCCTCGAGCCTGTTCTTCCTGTTCTTGGAGGGTTTTGCACTCTATGCAGAGGGTGGTTACCGGGCGAACTTTCAGCCGTTTGTAAGGAATGTCTCCGCTACAGCGTTCGCAAATACCGTATGTAGCGGCGTCCATCCGCTCCAAAGCTTCGTCGATCTTCTTGAGCAGTTTCCGCTCGCGCTCTCGAATTCGCATGGAAAAATTCTGATCGACTTCTGCGGATGCTTGGTCGCTGACATCGGGAAATGCTGCGAGATCGCCTCGATGTGTCAGGACTTCCCCGACATCATTCAGGATGGCTTCGCGTTGACGTTCGAGGTCACGGCGGATGTCGGGATATTTCGCCTTTCGGGCGCCACGTGGTTTCGGCTTACTCACCGCACGTTTGGTGCGCACGGGGCTCGGCGATTTGCTCGAAGTGCGTGTTCGGGAACGGCGTGTTTTCATATCTAAGGTTCCGCGCGCGAGAAAAACAGAGCACTATACCAATCTAAATGGGAGGGGTCAACGAGGGTTTGAACTTCCCGTACAGATTATAAATCACGCCGACCCTCGATCGATTTCAGCAACGTCACTTCATCGGCGTACTCAATGTCCATACCAACTGGAATCCCATAAGCAATTCGGGAAACGCGTACGCCGAAGGGCTTGAGCAACCGGGTCAAATAGATTGCGGTGGCTTCTCCTTCGATGGTGGGGTTCGTCGCGAGAATGATTTCTTCAACCCCACCGAGTTTCACGCGATCAACAAGTTCATCAGCTTTGATGTCTCCCGGACCTACGCCGTCGAGTGGGGAGAGTGCTCCCAATAGAACGTGATAAAGTCCGCGATAGGCGCCTGCCCGTTCGACGGCATACAGCGTACTTGGTTCTTCAACGACGAAAATCTTGGCCCGATCGCGTTTCGGGTCGAGACAAAACTCGCACAAGTCCGCTTCGGCGATATT
>NZ_JBLYIG010000673.1:0-7457 GCF_049222245.1 Nitrospira sp. BLG_2
AAGGACGGCAAACTGAGATAGGGTTGAGAAGGATGCCAGGTCGGGGGGAAAAGTAGCGAGATTTTCATGCGATGTTTATCCTTTTATGCTTGAAAATCAGCAAGTTCTGAGTGTCTTCCTTTATACCCTCCGCACTTCGAAAAATGCAATCTGCAAGCGTAGAGAGGCTGAACTAGTGACGGAAAATTTCAGAAAACAAAAGGCCTCGAACCGTTCCCATACTTACCGGGATCCCAATCCGAGGCCTCTTTCAATACGCAACGTGGCGGTTATGGCGGTCGGCCGAGCCGCTCAGGCCACTACAGCTTCAGCGTAAACCAGGTCGAAAGCGATTTCATGCCGTTCCGCTCAACATTGGCACCGTCCCACACTGCAAAAGCGATCGGTACCGACATTCCCGCCTTGAACTGGACATCGTTCGCATCGCCGCTTTCAAAAGTCCGCTTCACGACGACCCGCCATGTCGGACCGGTATATCCTCCGCCCTTGATGGATCCTGACGGCTCCCAAACGCCGTTGCCGACGACATCTTGGTGAGCTTGCGTCGTGAGAGTGCTGAAACCGTTCGCGCTCAAGTCTTCAACGGAACTCACGCGAAGTGTCGGATCAGATATAATGTTTCCTGACCAGATACCAGGGTTGAACGGTCCCAAGCTCCGGCCGATACGGTCCGGATAGGTGACTCCCCCGGCCGGCTCTTCAAAGTAATAATCCCAAAAAATGCCGGGATATTGATCGTCGACATCCCAGATTCCCGCGCTGTCCTTGCCGAGGTCCTTCTGCCATTCGGCATTCCACCGCCAGATATTGGTCGTCCCGCCGGACTGTCCCATGCACTGGAACGGCGGAGCCCCGGCCGTATTCACCGGAAACATCACCGCGACCTGGTCCCTGAAGTCTTGCGGGCCGATCGTTGTGTCATTCTTCGTTTGATCCAGCCATTCCAACCGCAACCCAACTTCCTTGCCGTTGGTCATCGCCTTGACGAATACCGACTTCACCGAGATATTCGGGTGCATCGGTGTCGTGATGAGCTGACCACTCAACGGAACGACAACGCCGGGAACACTTTCCCAGATGGGGTTGGCGCCGTCCATTGGAATCGGGCCCTTCACCGCCTTAGCCGGTATCGTCACCGGTTGACTGACGGCCAGTGGTACTCGCCCCAATGTCAGCATCAGGCCGACAGTGAGGGCGGTGAGAAGAATGGCAAACACCAATTTCTTGTTGGTCGTCTGCGCTATCCTCATAGTGCTACTCCCTCCTATCAATGATGGTAAAGACTGCGTTCATACTAGAACCGTTATCAAGCGGACTCACGCCGTTCCCGAAGGGCCATCTTCTTCAGTGCCCTTATCCTTTTCTTTCACATCCAAAAACGACTGCGCACCGACTTCGTTCAACAGCATGGTCAATTCGTTCCCCTGATCTTGCGCGCCGCACTCATAGGTCTGGCCTTCAGGAGAGCTGAATGTCGCCGGACGATAGTCGGTTTCCGTGTAGGGCTGAGGGGCCACGCCCAGGAAGGCCGTCTCAAAATCCATCCAATCAGCGGTCATATCGGCGACTACTTTGAAGAGACCGGAATCCGCCTTCTTGGTCAGCATGCGACAGAACAGCGGTACCCATCGGCCGACATGATTTTTGACGAACTTCTTCTGCGCGTCGACCACGATCTGCGTCTTCTCCGGCCCATCGTGGCACAGCGAGTACGATTCCTTGTAAGCGAGAAAGTGCATGAATTCGAATTCAACACTGAGGTGATCGAGGCGCTCATGAATATCTTTCGATAATTCGACTCCGAACGCTTTGTAGAAACCGGAGATATCACCCATCACGTGGGATTGCGCGAACACGTGGTCATTCCCGAACAGAGTTTCATAGGGAGGGCAATCGAGCGTAATCACATTACTGAACACGCAACGATGTTCCGACTGAAGATCGCTCAGCTGCCAGTTGACACATTCGGTAGCGACCAGGCTCTCCACCCGGTCAAATTGTTGCTTGAGCAACCTCAACTTTTCCTTGGCCGGTACATTGCCGTCGGCGCCGAGGGCGACTTCCAACGCATCGAGAGCAGCCCGCCCATCCCCCACGAACTCGCCGCACCGGAGATAATCGAGAAATTCCTCGTCCTCGGGGTACAGAAGGCTCCAGGAGATCAGCAAATAGATCTTGCTGCGATTCAGCGCGCGTTCTACAGCGGGAGAGTCCTTGATGGCCGTGGGAGTCGGCAACGTGGCGGTTGCAGATGCGGATACGTCTTGCATCGGCTGTTGACTCGTCATAATAACGTTCGTCTCCTTGCTGCCTGGTTCACCTTACTCACCAAGGCTAGGCGACAGTCATGTATGTGTATATGAAAAGGGGGGTACGAAGTCAAGGGTGAATTGGTTCGATGGTGTGAATTAAGATTTCCTGCCGGGCGAGCTCGCCGGAGTGATGCCATCATGAATCGATCCTTGCCAGATGCCTTGACGGGACCACACGAATTGCGACATGGTCGTTGACGGTTTTACAGACCATCTCACACATGCCGCACCCGACACAGGCTTCCTTCACCACGCATAGATGCAACGACGCAAAATCCAAGACGAGGGCGTCGGCCGGACACTTCGACACGCAGGCATGACATCCCTGACCCGCCGTACAGAGTCGCTGTGAGACCGTGGCGATTCCCATGTGAACGTGGTTGCCCCCCACGACGGACAAGAGCGCATCCGCCCCGCATGCGGCGATGCAGGGGAGATCTTCGCATAGGAGACAGGGGGATTGATCGGCAAAAAGAACCGGGGTGCCGTCCTGCGGATGTGTGACGATCGCGCCGGGAGGACAGGCCGTCACACAATCATTGCACTTTGTGCATCGTTCAAGGAACAGGTGCTCTTCCACCGCACCAGGGGGACGCAGCCAGTCCGTGCGAGCGGGCGGCGGAGGCGGCGCTGTTGAAAGACCCTCCGCCTGCTTGACGAGTTCGTGCGCGGCTTTGACCGTAGAAATCACGGAATCCTTCATGAAATCTCGCCGGCCGTATGAAGAGTTGGTTGGCATTTGTCCCTGAAGGTCGAGACTAAGGTCAAGGTTGAGAGGTCTAACGCTTCGCCTAGACCTTAACCTTCTCTACATCACGTCACGCCATCCGCCCGTAATTTGTACACCTCAACACAACGATCACAGGCTCCGAATTCCACGTCCCACCCCGGGTGATTCTCACGGATGAAGTCGAGCACGTACGACTCCACCTTCGTCCCCATATCCTCGACCCATGAATAGGTGGGAAACCGACACAGCGGGCACGGGAAACCCGGTATGAGCATAATTTCGTTTTTGACCTCGGGAACCTCACCGCCTTCCACGTCCACAGCCCGATCCATCACGCGAAGCATATCGGCGGCCATCTCAATCAACTCTGAATGGGTGAAGTACGAGGTCTGCCAAAGCCCCTCGAACACCGACTTCAGCTGAGGAGGCGGAATTTTTCGGTACCACGACCGGAATTCCTTGAATCGATCCTCCTTGCTCAGCATCGGCTCCTTGCCTGTCGCAACCAGCCGGCTATCCACGCTCAAGCTCCAGAGCACACGATAACGCTGCAAAATCAACGTCTCTTCGCCGGGGTTCAGTCCCACCTTGGTGTCAGGATCGTAGCTGAACAGCGGGTCGAGCATGTCCGAGATGTGCATCAACTCATGGCGACAATAGCGCGTCAGCGCTGGGTCATAGAATCGGCGGGGGATCAGTTTGATCCCAACGCCCTTCAACCCCTTCGCCTCAAACTCCTGCGCCAAGCCTTTCTCAACGGACCCCCATTTGCGAAGAATATCGACCCCTTCCTGATCTTCCTTCAGCACGCCTTTGACCAGGACGATTCCCACTTTCTCCCTCAACAGGGGATACTCGTTGAACGAGTCGCGGACAATATCTGAAAACCCCCAGATACCGAAGAGATATTGATAGAGCTTCTTGAACTCCGCCTCCCGGTCTTCGAGGATGAATTTCTCGTAAATCGGGTCGGCATGCTCGTGGAATTCCTTGTAGTACGTAGGATCGCCTTCCCGTTCCGTCTTCTCAACGAACGAGTCGATCACTTCCTGGAGCAAAGCCGGTTGAAATCTAATTTCCATGAAAAACCCTCAGCGGCTTGAAGGGGTTACTTCGAGATATCCTATACGACGACCCATCGACGACGTCGAAGGGTTGACTTAGCCGCGAGGCATCTCTTACGATCCAACAACCAACGGAATTATACTGGTCGAGCTGTTGCCCAATCAAGGACCACCCGGCCAAGAAAAACACAACCCATGTTGGAACCTACAATGTCCCCTTCGCTTGAGAACGCCGCTTCTGCAACGGGAGCCGCAACGGCACCTCCCATTGATTTCTTGGAATACTGGGCGGCCGATTGTCGAGAGGTGAAAACGTTCCGTGGCCATTCGCATGGAATCTGGGCGGTCGCATTTTCACCTGACGGATCAACGCTCGCCAGCGGCGGCGCCGAACGCCTCGTGCGCATGTGGGACATCGAAACCGGTCGGTTACTGCGTTCGCTGCGCGGCCACACCAACGACATTCGCGCTATCGTGTTCACCCCGGACGGACAAGCCCTCGCCACCGGCAGCGAAGACCGCACGATCCGGTTATGGAACGGAAAAACCGGCGAGCCGATGAAACTGTTGTTCACACGCTACGATCATAACGTCTGCTGTCTCTCGCTTTCGCCCGACGGTCTCATGCTTGCGCGGGGCAGCCATAACAAAGACATCAAGATTTGGGAGGTCACCACCGGCACCGAGCTGATGACGTTGCTCGGGAAGGATGATTACGATCATCACTGGTCGGTCTGCGTGGCCTTTTCCCCGGACGGAATTCACCTTGCCAGCGGAACCGACATCGGAAAGATCAAAGTGTGGGAAGTGCTCCCAAGCGGCGAAGAAAAGGTTCTCCACGACGCCCATTGGCGGCAAGATGAGTTAGATTCCACTGAGACTCGCGGCTACTATATCGAGGATGACGGCCGGTTTCAAAAACCGATGGATTACTGGATCGGTGCCATGACCTTCACCCCGAATGCCAATCTGTTGATTACCGGCAGCCGGGATACCACCATCAAGCTGTTCGAGATGCCGAACGCAGTCGAGAAAAAAACCCTCACCGGCCACAAAGATTGGGTCCGCTGTCTCGTTGTGTCCCCCGACGGAAAAGTATTGGTCAGCGCAAGCGACGACCAAACCATAAAGTTTTGGGATCTGGCCACCGGCCGGAATTTCCGAACCGTGAAAGGCCACAGCGGCCCCGTGCGCTGCATCACCTTCTCCCCCGACGGCAAGCGCCTCGCCAGCGCGTCGTGGGATCGGACCGTGAAGCTGTGGGAAGGGGGAGAGAAGACGGAAGAGTAGTCGGAACCAACAGCCCGTAGCAAACCGGCTGCCTGGAATATCCCATCTGCTTCAGTAGAGATCAGGTGATGCAAGTAGGCGGCAGGATTCGGCGGATTGCCTGACGGATCGTTCTTGCAGCCTCAACAGCCCGAAGCGCCTCCACTTCTTCAACCGGCTCCCAAACTCCAGGGTATCGTCCTTCAATCGAGTAGGGATTCAATTCTTCGAGCAAGCGCGTGTCGAGGCCTATCAGCAGATCACCTGGCAACAACGCATAGAGTTCGGTCAGATCATGAATCTTCGGAGGGTCGATGTGTCGGAAAACAAGGAGAGCTTTGAGGTATTTCTCAACACATTGCTGCGCATGAAAGCCAATGGTATCCCATGGGATCTCTCGCGCAGCGAGATTCAATATTGAGCAAGTCATGTTCGGCCTTGATAACCCAGACCCGGACAAGATCCTCGTCCTTAGGCCGCACGGTCATGCAGGATCTTTCCTTCCTGCCAAGCTGTCTTTATCACAGTGCCCGGCGCCTCTCGCTAGGCTTCGAATTCTTCAGGAGTCACGACAATGACATCTTTGGGAACGCCCATGCCAGCCAGCAACCCATAGATCTCGACCGCTTGCCTTCGTTTAGGCCCTTGCGGCTGCATCACGACAAGCAAATCGACATCGCTATGCGGCCCAGCTGTCCCGCGAGCGTGTGATCCAAAGAGAATGATTCGCTCCGGATGAAACCGCTCGACAATACGCCGTACCATTTCAGCGATAACAGCCTGAACCGTGCCGGCATTCCTTGGTGCGTGGACCATCTATTGAACTCCTGAGCCGGAGGATACTCTTTTAACACTGAGAAATCATCTAAAGGAGGCTATTCACCTCCACTTTTGGCCCTCAGTGTCATGGTGGAGGAATCCGAGGGTTGTCCTTCTCTCCCTGACGAGAGCTGCTCGCCGGTGACTCTGGGAACCGCACCGTAAGCTGTGGGAACGGAAAGAGAAGCAACAGAAGAATAGCGACGTTGGTTCACGTTAGAATATCCGGGATGTCCGATACTTTTTTGACCATAGCATAGCGCCAACACCCATAGGCTCCGTCCGCATTCACCGCCGCAACCCATCGTTCAGCCGCCGCCCGTTTCACTTCTTCGAGGGGATCGTATCCTTTGGTTTCCATAATCAGATGGCTCGCCGGTTCGGTCTTTAGCCGAACGATAAAGTCCGGCACGTAGTCATGCATCTGACCATTGTGCAGATACGGAATCGCGAACCCAAGCCCTGAATTCTTGACGAACGCCTCGACAGCGTTGCCCTTGTCCAGATAATAAGCAGCCGACTGTTCCCACTGTTTGGTGTCGGCAACGACATAGTTGAGATGAGACTTGTTGACTTCGCGGACCTCGCGGCTTGTCCAAAAGTCGACCTCGGCAGTGGAGCCTGGCCCGCGTGTGGCTTCGTAGCGAGGCACCTCCGGTGCTTCCCCTTGTGACGTATCAGAACGAATCGCTTCCAGCAATCGCTCGACAACCCAGCCATAGTAGGGCGCAAGAAAGAGGTCCTTCTTGTCCGCGGGTGGTCGCGCCTCCACCTTCTTGTCGAGATACAGCTGGATGATGCCGGCGAGTTGGGGAAACAGTTTGTGGGTTGGAATTGCGCACTGCTTCTGCGCGACATAGTCCCGCGCGAGCGTGTTCGCGAGGTCGAACACGAGCTCTTGCATGCGGCGCTTCGCGCGAAATTCATCGAGGTTGACCTCATCCACTCGACCAGGACCGCTGAGCGTGAGCTTGCCCTTGGTGGAGACATGCAGGCCTTTGACCTCCACTTCCGGTGGAATGCGGCCCGGCTCCAAGAGGAGCGAGGGAACGTTGCCCCAGTCCACGGTCACCTTATTGCGAATGGCTTGAGTGTACCCTTCCACGCAAGGGAATTTGATTTCAAACTGCGCTTTCGCGGGAACCGCATGAACATGGTACCGTTTCACGCGCGGCTGCGGTTGTCCTTGAGGATTGGCTTTGAACGGGATGACCTCAAACGGCACACCGAACACCTTCGCCACTTCCTCGGTCAACTTGCCGT
>NZ_JBLYIG010000674.1:0-9557 GCF_049222245.1 Nitrospira sp. BLG_2
ACCGAATCATGAAAGGAGTTTGATTGACCATGGGTGGTTTTCCGATCGAAGTTGCCACACGCATTAAGACACTGCCTCCCTATTTATTTGCTGCGATCGACAAAATGAAGCAAGAGGCTATTGCGCGTGGAGTGGACATTATCAATCTTGGCATCGGCGACCCTGATTTACCGACGCCGATACCGATTATTGAGAGTTTGGCGAACGCGGCCAAGGACCCGAAGCATCACCAATATCCCTCCTATGAAGGTATGTTGTCCTTCAGGAAAGCCGTCGCTGCCTGGTACAAACGCCGATTCAACGTGACGCTTGAACCGGCGAACGAGGTCCTCACGCTGATCGGTTCGAAGGAGGGCATCGGACATATTCACCTTGCCTTTGTCGATCCTGGGGATGTCGTCTTGGTTCCGAGCCCCGGCTATCCGGTATATCCCGTCGGTACCAGTTTTGCCGGCGGCGCGTCCCACATCATGCCGTTGACGAAAGCCAACGGGTTCTTGCCTGACCTCGGCTCGATCCCGAAAGAGTTGGCCAAGAAGGCCAAACTGATGTGGCTCAATTCTCCGAACAACCCCACCTCTGTGATCATGACAAAGGAGTACTTCAAACGCGTGGTGGAATTTGCGCAAGAGAACCATGTGATTGTGTGTCATGATGCCGCTTATTCAGAGGTCTATTATGATGGGCGCCGCCCGGCGAGCTTTATGGAAGTTGAGGGCGCAAAGGACGTCGGAGTTGAGTTCCATTCACTGTCCAAGACTTACAATATGACCGGTTGGCGCATCGGCTTTGCCGTGGGCAACAAGGAAGTCTTGGCTGGCCTCGGTAAAGTGAAGAGCAATCTGGACTCCGGCTGTTTTGAGGCGGTTCAAGAGGCCGGTATTACGGCGCTGAGCCTAGATGACAGCATGACCGACGGGTTGAGAAAAACATATCAAGACCGGAGAGATACCCTGATCCCTGGTCTCAAGAATCTCGGATTAGCAGTGGATCCACCTCCCGCTGCCTTCTATGTCTGGGTGACGGTGCCGAAGGGCTATACCTCAACGTCCTTTACCGCCCATCTCTTGGAAAAGGCCGGCATTGTGACGACTCCCGGCAATGGATTCGGCGCTCCAGGAGAGGGGTATATCCGCATGACGCTGTGCACGTCCAAAGAACGGTTAGCCGAAGCAGTTGAGCGCATTAAGAAAGCGGGATTGTAAGACGTTATTCGTTACCGTTAACCGGAATCACATACTGGATCATCGTCGTGTTTAGCGATTCACGAATACCGATTCAAGAGATACGCTCATGAAAGAGACCGTCTTTATCGGATTCGGGTCGAACGTCGGCGATCGGGTGGATTTTTGCGATCGGGCGGTAACATTGCTCAGTCTCCTCCCGCATTCTCGGCTCAAAGGTATCTCGCTGTTGTATGAAGCGGAACCGGTTCGGAATCGGACAGATCCAGGAGACGGGTGGTTCCTCAATGGAGTCGTGCAGCTTGAAACGGATATTACGCCACGCAGCCTCTTAACAACCCTCCAGGAAATCGAACGATCTCTCGGGCGGGATGATGACAACCGGTCTGGTCCGCGCACCATCGATTTGGACATCCTCTTTTATGGCGAGCATGTGCTCAAGGAACCGGGGTTGACCATTCCGCATCCTCGTCTCCATCAGCGACGATTTGTCCTCATGCCCATGAATGAACTGGATCCGCTGTGGGTCCATCCGACGCTCAAACAATCGGTGGCCCGCTTGCTGACGGAAGTGAACGACCAATCTCAAGTCCGTCTCCTTTTTCCCCAGCCTTCAACACGATATGGCTCACGCCCAGCCTGCAGTTCGCCACTCGGCTCATGAAGATCATTCGCTCTCCCAACGCCATGGCAGCTTGGCGCGAAAGACTTATTTACGAAGGTGCGAAGATTGGCTTGGTTCCGACCATGGGAGCCCTTCATGAGGGCCATCGGGCGCTGATACAAGCGGCGCGATTGCGATGCGATGCGCTTGTCGTCAGTATCTTCGTGAATCCCATCCAGTTCGGTCCTCAAGAAGATCTGGCCAAGTACCCCCGCCCTATCTCGCAGGATCGAACACTATGCCGAAAAGACGGCGTTGATATCTGCTTTGAACCGACCGTGGAGGCGATGTACCCGGCTGGATTTCAAACCATGGTGACACTTCCGGCGCTTGCGTGTCGATGGGAAGGGGAAGTGCGCCCTCATCATTTTTCCGGCGTGGCGACCGTCGTGACCAAACTCTTTGGAATTATCCGCCCTCGGATTGCGATATTTGGTCAGAAAGATTTTCAACAATCGGTTCTGGTCCAGCAGTTGGTGAAGGATCTGGACCTCGGTGTGGAGATTGCCGTGCATCCCACAGTACGCGAGGCAGACGGCCTCGCGAAGAGCTCACGCAATATCTATCTTTCACCTGATGACCGAATCCGTGCCGCCACATTACACAAGAGCTTGCAAGCAGGAGCCGATGCGATTCGAACGGGAATTACCAACGGAAAAACAATACGGTCAGCAATGGTCCGAGTCATCAAGAACGAACCAGCCATGACGATCGACTATCTGACGGTCTGCGATCCGCGCACCTTGGAACCGCTTTCCTATGTGAATTCGCGTGCGGTCCTTCTTGGGGCTGTGCGGCTCGGCCCTGTTCGTCTCATTGATAATCTTCTGGTAGCGTCTTCACAGAGGTCTTCCTCGCGTATTGAAGTATTCTCACGAGAAAAGCTGTAGGTTGGCGCTTTGTCCTATCAGCAGGCTGAGGATGACTTGGCTGAGGCGGTTCTTATCGTCTGCCATCATTTCTAAGAACCGGCCCATCGATTCCGGACGCGATGTACACACCATGGCCGACCCAATTTTAATGGGCTCTTCGTCTGATGCCGGTTTGATGACCAGCTCGATAAACGTCCCTTGAGGCAAGGTGGTCGTCGTCTCGAGCGTGCAACCTCCCATGGAGATATCCGTGACGCGATGGTCCGTTCGCATGGCGTTCGCTGTGAGAAGTAGATGTAAGGACGGACCCGTTTCTTCAATTGGCAGGAAGGATCCGCTAAGGTCGGCGCGCTTCGAGACCTCCGCTGGACCTACTTGGTTGATCGGGCTTGCAGACCTGTACCTATCAGACTATTGTGATCATCTGGTACAGACCATGGAGGTCCGATGATGAAACGTGCGGCGGTATCCACGATTAAAGCGACGCTCAGCGCCTGCCTGGCGAAAGTGAAAGCGGGAGAGGAGTTGTTAGTGATGGAGCGGGGAAAGCCTGTGGCCAAACTGGTGCCGGTTTCAAAGACCGACGACGAAGAGGGCAAGGGAGCGCATCTGCGAGACTTGGCTCGTGCGGGTTTAGTGCGCGTGGGAACGGGTAAGTTGCCTGCTGGGTTTTGGGAGTTACCCAGACCAAAGGATCGAAAGGGGCGGGGGCTTGCCGCGTTGCTGGATGAACGTGGTGAGGGGCGATGAAGTTCTGGGACTCGTCGGCATTGATTCCCCTGTGTTTGTCTGAGCGTCAATCCAAGGTTTTGAAGAAACTTGTGCGGGAGGATGAAGCGATCGCCGCCTGGTGGGGGAACTCCCCTGGAGTGCTTTTCGGCGCTGGTCAGATCTCGGCGGGACGGGACGCTCAATGAAATTGAGGAAGAGCAGGCACGGGCAATTCTGCGAACGCTGCAAGGAGTATGGACCGAAGTGGAACCCACGAATGTGGTGCGCGAGCAAGCCGGCCGGGTGTTGCGCCTCCATCCATTACGGGCCGCCGATGCATTGCAACTGGCCGCTGCCCTCGTCTGGTGCCAAGGCGATCCGAGTCAGCATGGCTTTGTCTGTCTCGATCAGCGCCTCCGGGACGCGGCACGTCGAGAGGGATTCCCTCTTTTCCCAAAGATGTGATGCTCTGTGTTTCCTGACTCAAAGAACCAGTAGTTGCAAGCCCTTCCGTGAGCCATGGAACGAACTAAAATGAGGCCTGTTCGACCGCCGCGAGTTGTTCATTGAGAATTATCCACCGCTCCCGAGTTTTGACACCGATGAGTAATTCGGCTCGAATCGGCCAGTATATTTAGACGGAACCGGTTATGAGGAGTTCTCTACATCGCTCCTTCAGAGAACCATAAACCTTGCAGTCCGCTCGAATCCAGATGCTGGTGTCGATGAGGCGAGGCTTGAGATCAGGAGCGGCATGTGCAACGGCATATCGAGAAATCCTTACGAAAATAACTGCAGGTTGGCGCTTTGTCCTACCAGCAGACTGAGGATGACTTGGCTGAGGCGGTTCTTATCGTCTGCCATCATTTCTAAGAACCGGATGCCCATCGATTCCGGACGCGACGTACACACCATGGCCGACCCAATTTTAATGGGCTCTTCGTCTGATGCCGGTTTGATGACCAGCTCGATAAACGTCCCCTGAGGCAAGGTGGTCGTCGTCTCGAGCGTGCAACCTCCCATGGAGATATCCGTCACACGATTGTCCATTCGCGTGTCGTTCTCCGCAAGGAGGTTGGCCCTGAACGATACTGGCAATCGTTTGTATTGGCGGCGATCCGCAACGGCCGTTTGGCCAACGGTCGGATTCCGATGGACACGGAAGCGTGCGGTGCAGAGTTGGCACCGGAATGAAAAGATTTTGAAGCGATTCAAGAGTCGCTCCAAAGTTCCCTCGTCATAGAGGACTCGGACGAAGGGTGTTCCGCAACTGGGGCAGTGTGGGTCTCTCATGAACTCCGGGGCACGCCGGCGACGGCATCATGCACAGATAGCCGCTCCGCCGACTGTTGCTCCCGCTGTACCTCCACAATCGAGTCGATATCGGCCGGCGAGTACGTAGAGGGCTTCACCCATTTTCCATCCGCCCGCTTGTAGCCGCCGGTTTTGCTCAGATTCGACCGATGCACTTCTTGAAACACCGGTTCCATATCAATCCCGTAGGAAACCGCGGTTCCATAGGTGACATACAGAAGATCCCCCATTTCTTTGGCGACCGCGGCTAGATTGCCGGCGGCCATCGCTTCCTTCAATTCATCGAACTCTTCCTGAATGAGTCGAATGCGAAGTTGTTTTGTGTCTTCATCCAAATCCGTTGGAGCCGCCTGCACCAAAATCGCGAACGTTCTGTGAAATGCTTCGACCATGGCTTGTTCGTCGGTCATACCTGCTCCTTCATTCGATATCAAACGGTAAGGTCTTGCGTGGAACGATTTCCGTCGGTCCCAGCACCGGAATGTCGCGATCGGACGACACCCCCAATTCCTTGAAGCGTCGTGCTGCTGGGAGAATGCGTGTCTCAAGTGAACCGACGGCTCGATTATAAGCAGACACGCTCTTGCCAAGGGACTGACCCACATCGTTCATATGTTCCGCCAGCACAGCCATGCGCTCATACAGTTCCTTGCCCAACCGACCGGCTTCTTCCGCATGCGTGGCCATGCGTTCTTGACGCCAGCCGTAAGCAACGGCCCGGAGCAACGCGATGAGCGTCGCCGGGGTCGCCAACACGATCCCGTTAGCAAATCCCTCTTCAATAAGACGTGGATTCTGGTCCAGCGCCGCGCCCAAAAATTGCTCACCTGGGAGGAACAACACGACAAACTCCGGTGCACGGTCGAACTGAGTCCAGTACGCTTTCAGAGACAGCTCGTCCATGCGGGATTTGACCTGAGCGGCGTGGCGGCGCAAGGCCTCAGTCTGATGGGTCTCATTCTGAGCTTCATGGGCTTCGAGGTAGGCGGAGAGCACCGTCTTGGCATCCACGATAATTTGGCGTCCGCCAGGCAACTGCACGACCATATCCGGTCGGAAGCGCCCTTCGTCACCGGTCACAGAAGGCTGCTGGACGAAATCACAATGGTCCACCATACCTGCGAGCTCAGCTACCCGTTTCAACGTCAACTCGCCCCATTGACCACGTACGGTGGGAGCCCGCAACGCTTTCACCAAGTTCCCTGTCTCCTGCTGCAACCGTTGTTGCGATTCGACTAATGATCGTAGATGCTGATCCAATCCGCCATAAGCCGACTGGCGAGATTGTTCCAGCACATGGACTTCCTCAGCATAGCGTTGCAGCGATTCCTGAAGTGGGCGAACCAAGGCATCGATCGCCTGCTGCCGCTGCACCAGGTCACTATCGGATTTGACATGCAAAGTTTCGAATGACACGGCGGCGAGCTTCAAAAATGCTTCGCTATTTTGTTTCAATGCTTCACCGGAGAGGGCCTGGAATGATCCCATAAGTTCCTGGCGTGTATGGTCGAACGAGGATTTCTGCTCAAGAAGTTGTCGGGCTGTATCTTCCATACGGGTTTCCGCGGTCACTCGAGCCTGTTGAGCCTCGGCCCAGGCTTGACGAATGGACACGAGGGCATCACGCTCTATTTCGAGTTGCTTTCGCAGTTCCTCTACCGTCGCTTCGGCTCGTTGAGCCTGAGGCCGCAAGCGACTGGTGATCCACAGACCAGTGAGCAGCCCCCCCAGGAACAGTCCCGCACCAAAGGCTAAGAGAATGGTGTGTAGCTCAGTCATGACTTGATTCACTAACAAATACCGACGGAACGAGTACCTGCATATAGTGTTATATATGATGAATTTGAGGCAGACTACGCAAGGAATTGAAAAAGGTCAAGGAGCAGAAGGCTCCGATCGATCAGCTCTATCTGTCCTAGGGTTGTGGAGACGGTTGGATACAAATGGTCCCTGAGCCTGCATCCACCGTGATGCGCTGCCCATCAGCAAGCCGTGCCATTGCGCCTCCTACGTTGGCGATGGTCGGCAGCCCATATTCGCGAGCGATGATGGCTCCATGAGACAGTGTGCCGCCCATTTCCGCGATCAATCCTCCGGCAAGACCAAAGAGAGGCGCTAATCCAGGGTCAATAACGGGCACCACCAGAATCTCTCCCGGCATTATCTTGCTCCAATCCGCCACGGAACGGATCACTCGAACCGAACCTGCCACGGTTCCAACGCTGATCGGCGTACCCGACAAGATACCACTTCCTTCAACCTTGTCAGAAGGCAGGGTCTGTTCGCTTGCAGTCTCCCATTCACGGACAGTATCGGGCACTTCGACTGTTGCATCGTGCGCTCGCTCGGCTCTTCGAGCTCTGATCACGGCTTTCCAGTCTCGTGTGCTTCCGGCCAATAATTCGGCTCGATCGCTGATCGTCAGAAAAAAGATGTCGTCAGGCTCATAGAGCTGCCCCCGCTCGACCAGTAGTTCTCCGAGACGCATCAAGAGGGTGCGGATGGCTGTCGAGTAATACATCAAGTGGTGTCGATTGGCTTCACGCAGCGCGAAAAATCGACAGAGCCTCCAGTAACACCACATGAAGATGACCCACCTGTGATAGCGCAGGCCGATGCGTCGTTTGATTTGGGCCAGTGCCGCGATTCTCGCGTTGCGCTGGCGCAGGAGAATGCTCTTCTGTGACGGAGAGGCGGAGATAAGGTGAATACGCACGATAGCCAGAATCGATTCAGGCATATCGGCAAGACGGGGGGACATGACGTCCGATTCACCGACTGCGCGATGCCCATAGTCCTCCAAGTAACTGTCGAAGGTTCGTAAAAATTTCGTGTCGGCGAGAGCCTCGCGAAACGTTGAAGGGTCCCATGGTTCCGATGTGAGAAATGTGCCGACTGCCGGTTCGTCACGGGCAATATCCGTCAGCTCAGCAAGGCGGACAATTTGTTGTGCGCTGATGACGGTTCCTTGTCCTTGGAGAGCGGCGTTCAGCAACCCCCTCCAGTCCGGTCCGAGCCACCGAGGCAGAAATTGGCCGAAAATCTGCAAGCATTGCCCTACTCCGCTGACAATGCCGAACGTGACGTCGCGGCCCTCTAACCAAGGCCCGAGTTTGTCAAGCTCGGGCACGAGTTCTTCCACCGATAGGTGCAGAATGCGCTCCCGACGATACACCGTAGCCAGATCTTTCATTTCCCGAAACACTCCTGGACCCGACCGCTCAACCCTCCTCATCTCCGCCCATATCATCCACCCGGCCCGGGCAAGCGTTGCTCTATTGAGCGGCTGTACCTGCGGGATGGCTTGCACTGGTTCGCCGCCCATCTGTTCGGCGTTCAGCGATGGGTCTCCTCCTAATTGGGCTACCAAAATGTGGAACAGAGTCACGTTGAGATAAGGTCGTCCTCTCAGGACACGGACCGATGTGAGCCCCTCGGGAATCCGACATCCTAGTCGTCGATAATGAGAGAGGATGTGGCGGTCCATGAACCGTTCAAGAAATGAGAGGCTCAATAGGCTCGGCAGTTCGGGCAGCGTCTCTTTGAAATTCGTTCGCGACCACTCGCAGTCGTCATTGGTGAGGTTGGAAGAAGGGCGGACCGTAATCGGCCGTGCCTGTACGAGCCATAGTTGTTCGGCGTCGAATGCCCATTCGAGGTCAATTGGGTGGCCGAAGGCCTGTTCCACGTGCTTGGCCGTCCGTGCGAGGGAAAATAGCTGCGCATCGGTAAGCGATGAGTGAATGGGAGTCGTATCACCCAACCGCTCGACTTGTAGGCCACCCTTGGAAACCACCAGTCGTTGGGAGTGATGCGCGAGAATGCGTTTACGAACCCTAATCGGTTGCTTTTCGTGAGTGACTTCCACGACATACTGGTCCGGCTTGACTGTGCCATCGACCAGCGACGCTGCGAGACCGGGTACGGCATTGATCGTCACCTGATTCGTTCGCCCGGTCACTGGATGGATTGAATAGGCCACTCCGGCCGATTGAGCATCGACCATCGGTTGTATCACGACGGCCATTCTTGGAGCCGTCTTGTAGCTCCGGCGGGCTGTGTAGCTCACCACACGGTCTTCCCATAGTGAGGCCCACAGATCTTTCACCGCGGCATCAATGTCTGACAAAACCACACCCAAGTGAGTGCGATAGAGTCCGGCGAAGCTGGTTTGAGCTGTATCCTCATTCGTGGCTGATGATCGGACAGCCCAGCGTTCGTTCGGTGGTCGACTGAGAGTTTGAAGTGCTCTCCCCCAGTGAACGGCAAGTTGGGAAGTTTCTACCTGTCTGATGCGAGTCTGGCAATCGGCCAAGGCCGACGCTCGCGCGTTTCCTGATAGTGTGTAGATCTTCTGCCATTCCTCATCCTCAAAAAATCCTGACGCGTGTAAGCACTGTTTATATGCCTCTGTCGTGATGCAGAATCCTTGAGGCACAGCGAAACCGGCCGCCATGAGCTGAGCGAGGCCGACGGCCTTTCCTCCCGCGAGAGCGACGTCGCGACATTCAGCCAGTGGAAGGATATAGGGACCAGCCATAAGCAGGCATAGTAGCTAGAGTAAGAGGACGAGGTAAAGGTCGTTGACATTCGTTCCTGTAGGACCGGTATGGATATGACATCCAAGAGTTCTCAAGGCAGGGTAGGTATTATGTCTCGTCAATGATGCCCGGAGATCAATACCGAGTTTCTTCGCTCGCGCGACGGTGTTTCCACTGACGATCGCTCCTGCTGCATCGGTGGGGCCATCGGTTCCGTCGGTGCCCAGTGCCATGACCCATGTGTCCGGAAGACCGGCGATCTCGAATGCCG
>NZ_JBLYIG010000675.1:0-4493 GCF_049222245.1 Nitrospira sp. BLG_2
CGACAGCGATGCTCTTCACCATGGTGTACGATGTGCCGCTTCTGCCTCCCGAGGTCGCCGCATATCTAGCCACTGCCATCGAGCTAGGCGGCTCGTTCTTGCTGGCGATCGGCCTGGCAGGGCGATGGGCAGCCCTCTCGCTGTTCGGACTCAATATTGCCGCCTCGATCTCATACGGACAGTTATCCGAAGCGGCCCTGCAGGAGGCATTCTATTGGGGAATTCTGTTCCTATACTTCGTCTTACACGGGCCTGGACTTCTCTCAACCGATGCCCTTTTGCGTCATTTGTATCAACGAAGACAACGGGCAGGAATCGCTACGGAGCACGCCCACACAAGCTGCCCGTGACAGTCATAAGAAAAGAGCCTGCCCGATCTCAATTATCAAAAGGCAGAGCCGAAGACCGTGGGCCATAGCCAAAGCGCCGGATATCCTCCCTTTATGACAGATTGTCCCCACACAAGCATTCTGAACGATAAGCACCTAGCACGTCGGGTCGGTATCACACGGAATGAAAGAATTGTTTCTTTGTGCCATAATTTCGCAGTTCGGAGTTCCCTCCAGTGAGCGAACCCATGGAACGCGGACAATCAGCTCCCAACAAACTCTGGTACCTCAAGCACATTCGCCTCTTCGATGGCATTTCTCCGTCCGAGATGCAGGAGATGGAGCGGATTACCCGTATGGAGACGGTGAAAAAGCGACAGCCTTTGTACCTTCCGGGCGATCCCAGCAGCAATGTGTATTTACTGAAGCAGGGACGAGTGAAAATCGCGAATACGGCGCCCAGCGGAAAAGAAGTCACCTTCGATATTCTAGAGCCGGGAGAAGTCTTTGGAGAACTCGACGTCTTGGAGGATGCCCCTCGCTCGACCTCAGCCGAGACTCTCGATGACACACTCATTTGTGTGATTCCACGGAAGGATTTCGATCAGTATTTGGCCATGCACCCCAACGTGACCGTCAAACTTACCAAGCTGATTGGGTTGCGGCTTAAGAAAATCCAGAGCCGTGTAGAAGACCTAGTCTTTCGTGACGTTCCAGCTCGGTTGGCCCATTTGCTCATGGAGCTTAGCAAGAGCGACGGAGCAGAGAACCCACAGGGGATTCGACTTCGAGCGAAATTGACGCACCAAGAGATGGCCAACCTGATCGGATGCAGCCGAGAAACCGTGACCGCTACTCTCAGTCAGTTCAGGGATGATGGCTTGATTCAAATGGATGGCCGTACACTCATCATTATCGACGCTAAGGGCTTGTCTCAACTTCTCGGTTAAGAAACTCTAAGGACAGGCTCCCCATTCTCTATCGTTCCTTTCTATCCCATTCCCTTAGCTTCATCAATAGCCAATCCTTTCGTGGAATGCCGGTAGTGAGGATCTGCCCGTCTATGAGAATGGCCGGGAACACGAGATGGCCAATCCTGTCCGCATCCTCCGGCTCCACCAATCGAATATCGATGTCCCAATTGGGGAGTTCGTGCTGGATTTCACTAATAAGCGTCCGAACCGATTGCTCGGAAAGGCATCCCCGGTGGACCAAAATCTCAAGATGGGCCATAGACCCCATCCTAGAAGAAAAGCCTACGGCCATCTGTGAGGAAGATTACAAGTGCCCACTCTTGCTTTTTCGTGGAGTCAGTCAATACTCGATTCTCAAAAGTGCTGTGCTAGATTTGCCCTAAAAGATGTCCGCTCGGCGAGAACCATTGGAAGCGGTCGAATTCCTAGAATCCACTTAAGGCTGCGAATTCACATAAAAACGGGGAAACCTCTTTCATCACCGAGCGTTACAGTAGTTTGCCAATCTAGATTCCTACACCGCAGGTCGCCCATTCAATCCGGGTCGCCGGCTCCATTTTTCAACCGTTCCGCGGACCTAGAATCTCCACTCCATCCGGTAGGCTTTCCGGGAAATAGTGCGCATCACGCCACCCCAGCTGACCTGTCAGCACAATCAGGCTATTGACTTCCAAATATTGAATGCGTACGCTTCCGCCCCCCAAGATACCCTTCTGCAAAGGAGTCATCACTGACGAGACGAAGCTCCAATTGTGGACAGGGAATTGGCCTGTTAGCCCTCCTATTACTGCATGGAATTTGTACTGCGGGGGCAAATGTCGCGAATAACGCTCGCTGAACTTCCTCAACACCAGCACATTCCAACTGTCCTCCCACCGAACCAGGTGTCAGTGAGCCTTAGCCCGGCACGTGGCCTACCCATTTTGGGTCTCCACTCGTGGCTACTCCGCAATCGGCTTCTCACTGTGAGTGTACATCCGACTCTGTCCGCGGCCATAAGACCGTTGGCTCTCTATGCCAACCCCACCCATCGAGTCCGGTTCGAAGGTTTAAGGAGTGAACGAGATCTAGCGCGGAGGTCATGATGCTATTCCCAAAGAAGCACTTCGTTCCCCTACTCTGTGCGGCGGTTGGGCTCGCCATCTTGTCGTCCTGCACGTCGCTTTCCACGCAGCGAAAGGAGGAGTCAACTGCGTCTATCAAGACAATCAAGAACAAGAATATGGACGGAGAAAATACCCAAGCGATGACTCTAGGAGAACTCCGCGATGAAGTCCAGCGATTCGCATATCGGTTTGTCACCCATGTAAACGAGCCGCTGCGGATTGTCGGCGGGACGACAAGCACAGCCAGCGTACGCAAGCTCGTGCAGCGGATGAAATTCGCCAATACATGGTCGGCGGTGGACATTGCAATTGGGCCGAACCCTGAATTGAACCTCATCGATATGATTGTGTATGTCACTTTGTCACGGATGCTGATGGAGGACTACTGGGTTCCGACCGTCTTTACCGAACAGGGAGGTATTCTCACAAAGGCGTTTCGAGACATGGAGGAGGATATCTGGAGCGTCGGAGCTCGAGTTCTTGATCGCGAGCAGCGGGAGGAGTTGCGCGGTGTCATAGTGAAATGGCGTGAACACAATCCTGACGTACACATGGTTACGGGCGTCCGATTCGGAAATATTGCCCCACAAACGAGCAATTCTCGTCTATCCGAGGTGCAGAAACCTGGAGGGCTATTGGGACAGATGCAACGAGCGAATGATGCCGTGGATGAAGTCCGACTTCTCTCGGAGCGTCTCATATTTCTTGTGAAGGCCATGTTACCGCTCTCGCAGTATCAAGCAGAAGCGACCCTAAGCGACATTCTAGCGGAACCCGCCATCGAACAGATGTTCTCAGACCTGGACCGTCTCACGACGTCTACGGAACGCTATGCGACGATGTTGGAGCGACTTCCTGCCGAGCGGAAGGAGACCCTGTCTCAAGTCAGCGACATCATTGCCAAGGAACGGAACAATTTCTTTACTGGGATCGTTCCTCATGAAGAGCGTCTTCAGGGCGTGCTGACGAATCTTCGCGAGACGCTTGTGGAAGCAAACAAGTTGATCGTGTCTGTTGAATCGTTTACCGGCAAGTATGTTCCAGCTCAGGATCCGTCTCGAGCTCAGGCGCTCCCAGTGGCCGATCAGAAGCCATTCGATATCAAGGATTATCAGGACACCGTCAGTGGAGTAACCGACACTGTTCGTGAGGCTCAGAAGCTTGCCCTCGTCTTGGAGCAGATCCTCAATTCCCCAGGATGGAAGGAGCGTATGCCGGAACTCCTCAATGCCATTGACGTTGTTGGCAAACAAGGGACCGGTTTGGTTGACTTCTCATTTCGCCGCGCGGTCATTCTCGTTGGGACTTCCATACTCATGATCTTTATCCTGGCGTTCTTGCTAGTGAGATATGCACTCAAAAGAGCGGCCGCCATCCGCGCCTACCAGAATGTGGCGGTCAAATAGGTGGCGCATTCAATCGCCGGGAAACGGTTTTGAGAAGTACATTCCTGCTGAGAAGTACATTCCTGAAAAGTACATTCTCATTTTTCACCGCTGGTCAATAAATGATGGAATTGATTTTGCCACACGTCCATTCGGGCATATGGCTAGGTCCGTCTGGCAGCTGTGACCTAGAGTTTTTGCTAGTTCTGCACAGATTCATCCTTTCGTAGGAGAGACTTTCTTCTACCCTAGGCGTAGAAACACTACGACATTTGCTCGCGCGATTCACTCATAGTTTGACTACCAACACAAGGAGGTCTGACCCATTGAGGAGCGATTGCTCACACGATTGCAGGAGACAATCCGCGCCAGCAAAAGGGAGTCATGGTTCGTTGCTCGCGGGGACCTGTTCGCGACTCCTCACCTTGACGGCGATATGCTGTACGAGCCACTCCCGTCTCTCCTACTACCCGCATGTGACCAATCTGCACAGATCTAGAAAAGGAGCAACCCAATGAGTACCGAGATGCTGGATTATAACCAAGGGTTTGATTTCGGCGTCGGCGTGGATGAATCAACGGGTACACCCATGGGCATTGCAGTCAAACCAGGTGATATTCAACCTGTCACCCAGGCCGGAGGTCAGAACGTTTCTTACAACTACAGCATGATCGAATCGGTCGAAGACTTTTATGATGC
>NZ_JBLYIG010000676.1:0-2386 GCF_049222245.1 Nitrospira sp. BLG_2
CAACCACTCAGGCGGTGGCTGGGGGAAAAATGGCTTTACCGGTCCCAGAACGCCCGAGGCCCGATACTTCCGGCACGTTGCAAACAGATGCCCGAGCCATCCATTCCCCGGAAATTCGTCGTCATCGATGAAGGCAATGAAGTCGCCCTTCGCGTTTTGAATAGCCTTGTTTCGTGCCAATGCGATGTTTCGTCTGGGCTCTGTGCAATAGGTTATTCGCACTTGTGAGAGAGCCCTGCATTCTTCGACGATGGCTCTCGCCGATTCCGCTTCATCATTGTCGACGACCACGATTGAGAAGGAAAACACGCCGCCGGTGTCCTGCTTGACCAACGCTTCGAGTAACCGCCTCAGCAGCGCCGGTCGCTTAAGCGTACAAATACATACACTAATGTGTGGTGCTGCCCCGGCTGTCTCTTGCGGGTTCATGTCGCAGAGATTCTCTACGCACTCGCGCGGTAGACTCGGCATTCTATTCTGCCGTGGCTTCTCCGTGCGCTTTTCTGACCGCCTCAATGATCCTGTCTTGATCTTCGATCTCCAGGTACGGATGCATTGGAAGGCTGAAGATACGATCCGACAAGTGCTCTGCTATTGGACAGTCGCCGGCCTGGTATCCCAGGTGCGCGAACGCCGTCTGCAGATGCAACGGTCTTGGATAGTAGACGGCGGTTGGAATCCCGAGCTCCTTGAGCTTGGAAAGGTACCGGTCGCGCTTCTCCACAACCAATGAGTATTGTGCCCACGCTGACAGCAAGCCATCCGGAACATGCGGCACCTTCATAAGCATAAGCGCCTTGAACGCGGATGAATAGCGCTCCGCTACGTCTTGCCGTGCCTTGATCTCACTCTCGAACACCTCCAACTTCGGCAACAGAATGGCAGCCTGCAACGTATCCAACCGTCCATTGATGCCGATGCGCACGTTGTCATACTTATGCGAACCTTTCCCGTGCTCTCTCAGCGAGCGCAGACGATCTGCCATCACATCATTATTCGTAAACACCGCACCCCCATCGCCATAGCCCCCGAGGGGCTTGGCCGGGAAAAAGCTGGTCGCCGTGATGTCTGCAAGATTACCGACCCGTTTTCCCTTATAACTCCCTCCCAGGCTTTGAGCCGCATCTTCCAGCACAAACAATCCGTGCTGTTTGGCGATGCCATTGATACGGTCATAGTCAGCCGGCAGGCCGAACAAATCGACCGGAATGATGCCTCTGGGGTTGAGGGGCTTCGCAACGGTTGCACCGCGAACCATTCCCTTCCTCGCATCGACGATCGCTTCCTCAAGCTTTGTAGGATCGATATTGTACGTATCAGAATCGACGTCGACAAAAACCGGAGTCGCCCCCAGGAGGCAGATCACTTCGGCAGTCGCGATAAAAGTAAATGGCGTGGTAAATACTGCGTCCCCCGGCCCGACCTCATGTGCCAGCAAACTAAGAAGGAGGGCGTCTGTACCGTTGGCGCAGGACACGCAATGCTTGCTCCCGACAAAAAGGGCAAGCTGTTTCTCCAGTTCTGCGACCTCCGGTCCCATGATAAACTTGCCGTGGTCCAACACTGCATTGATCCGCTGTTGAATGCGGGGCTTAATACGCCCATACTGCTTTTTCAGGTCGATAAACTCCATGTTCAGTCTCCTTGGACGATCGGATTGTTCGTCGTTTTCGTGTCTTAGGGCCTCGATGCCATGCTGCAGCGCTCCTACTACTTCAACTGATCATACGTGACTTTCCCCACCGCCATCTCTGCCGGCAACGGCTCCTCTTCGTCGAGATCCACACACTTGAGAAACCCTTTGCTGACCTCCTTGTAGCGAAACTTGCTTTCCGGGCATACCATGATCCCTTCCTTATCAGGTGGCGGGAGCCTGATACCATGTCGGCTCATCCAGCCTTGTTGCCTCGCCGGCATGCCCACCATCAGAGCATAATCCGGAACATCTTTTGCCACCACAGCACCCGCTGCGATGAATGCATAGCGCCCGATCGTGACCCCGCAGACAATGGTGGCATTGGCGCCGATGGTGGCGCCGCGTTTAATGATGGTCTTCTCATAGAGGGCATGCCGCACGACTTGAGACCGGGGATTGGTGATGTTCGTCAGCACACATGAAGGGCCGAGGAACACATCGTCTTCGATCTCCGTTCCGGTGTATACCGACACGTTGTTCTGAATCTTGACGTTGCTGCCGATCTTGACATCGTTGCCGATGCAGACGTTTTGACCCAAGTTACATCGTTCGCCGATCTCCGCCCCCTTCATCACATGCGCTCCATGCCAGATCTTCGTCCCGGCGCCTATCCGGCACGGCTCGTCCACGAACGCGGACTCGTGAACGAAATACGCCTTCCTTTCCTTGGCCGCGTGAGGATTGGCTCCC
>NZ_JBLYIG010000677.1:0-4577 GCF_049222245.1 Nitrospira sp. BLG_2
CTTGCGCCAGGATAAATTTCGTTTTGGGTTCCCGACGCGCCAATTTTTCTACAGCCTCGATGAGGATGGGCAGCAATACTTGCACCTCATGGGCTCGGCTTCCCGGCAACAAGGCAATCACTCGCTCGTCATCGGAGAAACCGAATCTGCTGCGAAGCTCCGTCCGATCGTAGCAGCCTGCGACGGCATCCAATATAGGATGGCCGACAAACGTACACCGGACACCCGCTTCGTCGTAAATGGGCTTCTCAAAAGGAAGTATGACCAGGACATGATCGATCCGCTGTCTGATCCAACGAATCCGCCACGGTGCCCACGCCCAAATCTGCGGCGCGATATAGTACACCACCCGCAGACCGGCCGCTTTGGCAAAATACGCAAAGCGCAGGTTGAGACCCGGGTGGTCGATAAACACGACCGTGTCCCATTGTTGTGATCGGAATAACCGCCGCATCGTGATAAACCGCCGTATGATCGAGACCAACGCGAAGGGGCCGACCATACCAATGACGTCGAATCGCCCCATTTCCTCCAACAATCGCACACCGGCCGCCTCCATCGCACGCCCTCCGATCCCTGCCAATGAAACTTGAGGATCGCGTGCTTTCAGCGCTTTGGCAAGATTCGCTCCGTGAAGGTCGCCGGAAGCTTCGCCGGTGATGATCAGGATACGGGCCATGATGATCTACAAGACCATAAACATGATGGCGATCGCGAGGAACCCGATATGAACAACCGGCGGATGATGTCCTCAGGTATTACGCTGTCCGAACGCCGTGATGGAGGACAGCACGCGATGCGCCACCTCCAGGGCGGCCGTCCCGTCTTCGCCGGATACGACCGGGCATGATTGCGAGCGAATGGCCTGCAGGAACGACTCCAGCTGTAATCTCAGGGGTTCATCATCCCCGGCCTGAACCTCTTCAACCACCACCGTCGGTTTCCGGCCTGGCTCAACCGATCGGCGTCCGATCACTCCCAGGCGAGATTGAAAATCTATGGATACATACCCATTCGGTTGGAAGAGATGCATATGCCGCATCGCCTTCAATGAGACTCGACTCGCGGTCAAACTGGCGACACACCCGCTCTCGAATTGGATATACGCATCGGCGACATCGCTCGTGGAAGAACGCACCGACAGACCGGCGGCCCGCACTTCTTGCACCGGGCCGGGATTGCAGGACAACACCAAATCCAGATCGTGAATCATCAAGTCCAACACGACATCGACGTCTGTGCCGCGCTCGCTGTAGACGCCCATCCGCCGGCCCTCGAACAACACCGGCCGTTGGATGTGCGGCCGCATCATCTGCATGATCGGGTTGAACCGTTCGCTATGCCCTACTTGTAACGTGCATTTATTCATCTTGGCCGACTCCACCAGCTCCTGCGCTTCGGTCGGTAGCATAGCGATCGGCTTTTCCACCAGAACGTGCTTCCCAGCTTCGAGACAGGCTTTGGTAACGGAATAGTGCGCGGATGTTGGAACCGCAACACTCACGACATCGACGTGCTTCAAAAGATCCGGTAGATCGTCGAACGCCCGCGCGCCGTATTGACTGCCGATGAGAGAAGCTCGTCCATGGTCATGATCGACCACGCCGACCAACCTCGAGTCCGGCAACGAGGCATACAGTCGCGCGTGGTGTTGACCGAGATGTCCGACCCCGATGACACCGGCACGCAGTTTGGCCATACACCCTTGGATTGAATTGGGAATCTCTTGATCGATTGTTTATTGAATTTCTGAGATCAATTGATCAACAGATCTTCAGATTCCGAAACTCATGTCCCCGTGCCCGGCTCCCTTTCGCGAACGAGGCCGACAACGGCGATTCTAGCGTCTTCCGCTTTGCTGATCAGCAGTTCACGATCCAGCATCACGGATCGGCCCGCTTCGACTGCAAGCACCGAGGCCTTGACGGACCGCATGATCTCGATCGTCCTGGGACCGACGGCCGGCAGGTCGAACCGCAGATCCTGCTGAGGCTTGCTCCGCTTCACCACCACAGCACCATTCTTGGCCAGTTCGCCTCCCCGCTTGATCGCTTCATCGGTTCCTTCGACCGCTTCGACTGCCACAACGACCCGATCCTTAATCACGACACATTGGCCGATGTCGAGACGCCCGGTCTCTTTGGCCACGTCCCAGCCATAACGGATATCAACCCACTCTTTCTTGGTCGGTTGATGGGACGTGAGTGTCCCTTCCTCAACCAAGATCCCTTCCAGGCCGAACGTCGACTCGCAGATAGTGATTCCATCCTTCTCGAGTTCTGCAGCGAGTGCGCGGAGGATATCATCATCCTTCCAGAAGACCAACTTCGTGGCCAGAGCCAGCACGCGAAAATCAGGACGCGCATGGCTATAGACATAAGTTTTCTTGATGCCTCCCAACATGACCACGTTCCGGACGCCGTCGGACTTGAACGCGTTGATCAGCTTATTGAGTTGGCCGATCTTGACCCAATGGATCCGATCGACATGCTGTTCGAGTTCCGGTTCGGTTTCGCCCTCGTGAGCCACCGCATAGACTTGAAGTCCCATCTTGCGGGCGTTATCAGCAAAGATGATCGGAAATCGCCCATTCCCGGCGATCACCCCGATTCGACCGTCCGCTATTGGCGTGGCCTGGGTCATAGTGACTGAGATCACACTGGTTGATCGAACTCGCGCTCCAGATCGGGACTGACCGCTCTCGAGATTCCACGTTTGGTACCCTCCATAAACATGAGAATCTTGGCCACATCGGACTGTCCCTTAAACTCCTTTTTGGCCAGTCGAATCGCCTCGGCTGTCCGATGGCCCGATCGGAAAAGCAGATCAAACGCCTTCTTCAGCAAGGCGATCCGGTCCACCGAGAAGCCGTGCCGTTGCAAACCGACTGAATTGAGGCCGTACAGATGGGCGCGATACCCGCCGGCCGCGAACGTAAATGGAGGAATGTCCTGACCAATTGCGCAACAACCCCCGACCATCACGTAATCTCCGACACGCACAAACTGAAGAATGCCGGTCAATCCCCCGATGACGGAATGATTCCCGATGGTGATGTGTCCAGCGAGGCTTGCCGCATTGGCCATAATAATATGGTCGCCGAGCCGGCAATCGTGCGCCACATGCACATAGGCCATCAGAATGCCCTTCGACCCGAGAGAGGTCACTCCACCACCTTGGACGGTTCCCCGGTTGATCGTGACATACTCTCGGATAATGTTGTCATGGCCGATGATGACCTTGGTCGGCTCTCCTTTGTAAGCCAGGTGTTGTGGAGGCCCTCCGATCGACGCAAACGGGTGCACTTCGTTCCGCTCCCCAATCTCCGTCCATCCATCGATAGTCACATGGGAGAGCAATCGGCTTCCCTTTCCGATTGCGACATGCTCCCCGACTACACAGAATGGTCCGATCTCTACGTCACCATCGAGACTCGCCTTTGGATGAACGATCGCTGTAGGATGTATCTTCACGCATGCCCCCTTAGACTAACATCAACCATTGCCGGACATTGGCCAACCACTGGACACTGCCTTGCTTACACCCGACCTTACGTTTTAAGGATCGAGGAATGATCAGAACCGTTTATCGTGCTTCCGCCTTTTCTTCCATCACCATCGCCGTCACCACGGCTTCACAGACCATCTCATTGTCTACGTATGCCTTCCCTTGCATTTTCCAGAACGGCGGACGCTTCTTGAGTACTTCGATCTCAAACCGGAGCTGATCGCCCGGCACGACTGGTCGCCGGAATTTTGCCTCGTCGATACCCGTCAGATACATGACGGTTTTTCCGACCGCCCCCCCCGACTTGAAAGCCAGCACCCCAGCCACTTGAGCCATGGCCTCGATGATCAGCACCCCCGGCATCACAGGGCGTCCGGGGAAATGTCCTTGAAAGAACGGCTCATTCACCGTCACGTTTTTGATCCCGACAATCCGCTTGTGCGGTTCAAACTCTTTGATTCGATCCACCAGCAAGAAGGGATACCGGTGGGGGAGTAACGCCTGAATCTCAGCCGGCTCGACCGATGTCATTGGCTCTGCCTCCTCTCTGTCCCGAATAGTCCTACCCTCTACGGGTTCTGCCGATCAAATTCCTTGATAACCGAGTCCGTCACGTCCAGCGTCGGCTGATGATAGAGCACGATGCGGATGAGCGCCTCATTACCTTTGTCGAGGATGGCCGTATATCCCTCTTTCTTCGCCACAGCTTGCGCTGCGGCGGCGATTTTCTGCGCATATTCGACGACCATCTCCCGCTGTTTTTGCTGAACTTCACGATTAAATTCTTGAAGACGTCGCTGATACGCCTCCATCTTACTCCGCAACTGCTCCTCTTTCTCTTGTCTCGCTTGATCAGTAAGTTTGGAATTCGGATCCTGTAAAGACTGATCCAAATCTTTGAGCTCCTGTTCATCTGAATGAATGATCCTCTGTCTGGTCATGGAATATCCCTTCACATCTTCCAAGGCCAGCTTTCCGGCCTTCGTTCGTTCCATCACCAACTGTTGGTCCATCACACCCACCCGGACCGCCTCGGCAGCATGGAGCGGCTCGATCCACTGCGCCAGTGA
>NZ_JBLYIG010000678.1:0-2560 GCF_049222245.1 Nitrospira sp. BLG_2
TAATATCAGGCTTTCCTGTGAGCGCCTGCCGAACCTCAGAGAGGGATTCCACCTCGACAATGATCGGGAGCGCGTTTGGCCGATGGGCATGTGCCAGGCGACATGCCCGTTCAACCGGTCGTCGATTGCGTTGGAGGAGGACCAGATGATTATCTTTGATCAGAATGCCGTCACTCAATGATCGTCGGTGGTTGATCCCACCGCCGAGCGACACGGCCCACTTCTGAAGCGCGCGCCAGCCCGGAAGAGTTTTCCTGGTATCCAAGATACTGGCAGGGTAGCCGCGCACGGCCCGGCAGAACCGTTGTGTCAGGGTAGCGATTCCGGACAGGTGTTGAAGAAAGTTCAAGGCGACCCGCTCGGCCTGCAGAATGGATCGCCCGTCGCCTTCGATTCGGAGGAGCGATTCTCCATTCGTAGCTCGGTCGCCGTCGCGCTTGGAGATCGATAACCGCAGGGAAGGATCGACCATGAGGAAGGTCTGAACCGCCGCGGCCATGCCCGCCACAACCAGCGGTTGTTGCGCGATGATCTCGGCCCGAGCCGGCACGGGAGATGAGAAGATCGATCCGGTCGTGGCATCTCCCTGAACGAGATCTTCTTCGAGCCCTTGGCGCACCGCGCGCCGGATTTCTGCAGCAGGGAGTGTGGCCATCGGTCAGGTTGCGAGCATGGCGCGGAGCTGCCGTTCGCTGTCGGCCAGCAATGTACGATCGCGGGACAGGGTCCGCACTCGCTCGTGATGTTCCGCGATCACTTCCGGAGGAGCCTTGGACACGAATTCGGTGTTCTTCAGTTTCCCGCCGGCTCGTTGCAATTCCTTGTCGCTCTCCGTGAGTTGTTTTGCCAGGCGGTCAATCGCTTTCTTGAGGTCGACGTCATCGGCGACTGCAATTCCCACGGAGAGGCCTTCCGTGACGAGTCGTAGCAATCTCGACGACGGCCAGTTATGCGGCGGGCTCACTTCTGCGCTGCCGCGGCTGAGGTGGGCCAAGTGTCGTTGGAACTCGTGGAGCTGACTCTGCCTGTCCGGGTCGTCGTGCCCGGCATGAAACGAAATCTGTTGCCCAGGTGGATAATTCAAGAGAGCTCGGCCGGCTCGGACGAGTCCCACTGTCTGTTCCAGCAACGCAAAGTGCTGTTCTGCATCAGGCGCGTCCCATGCCTCGTCAGAGGCCGGATAGCGCTGCACGACGATGCTGTCTCCCTGATGGGGAATCGTCTGCCAAATTTCTTCTGTGATGAACGGCATGAAGGGGTGCAAGAGCCGCATGGTCGTTTCCAGCGTCTCCACGAGGGTGTGCCTGGTGCTTGCTCCATCCGGGTGGTCAGGTGTTTGCAGAACCGGTTTAATCAACTCCAAGTACCAGTCACAATACTCATGCCAGATGAACTGGTAGAGGGCATTGGATGCTTGATCAAAGCGGTAATGCTCCAACTCCGTGGAGACGGTTCTGATTGCATGATTCAGCCGGCTCAAGATCCAGCGATCGGGGAATGTTCGTTGCGCCGGCGGGAGGACGGTGCGCGGTCCATCGAGATACATCAAGACGAATCGCGCGGCATTCCAGATCTTATTGGCAAAATTACGGTAGCCCTCGATCCGTTCCTCAGCCAGCTTGATGTCGCGTCCCGGCGAGGCCATCGAGGCCAGGGTGAACCGAAGGGCATCGGTGCCGAATTGATCCATGACGTGCAGCGGGTCGATCACGTTGCCCTTGGATTTGCTCATCTTCTGGCCTTCTGCATCCCGGACCAAGGCATGGATATAGACGTCGCGGAAGGGCACGTCTCCCATGAACTTCAGCCCCATCATGATCATGCGGGCCACCCAGAAGAACAGGATGTCAAGGCCGGTTACGAGGACTGAGGTCGGATAGTAGGTTTTTAATTCAACCGTCTGGTCCGGCCAACCCAAGGTCGAAAACGGCCAGAGGGCGGAAGAGAACCAGGTGTCGAGCACGTCGGGATCGCGCAGCAATTGCTGGCCGGTACAGACCGGGCACTGAGTGGGGGCTGATTTGGAGACGATTGGTGAGGCGTTCTGTAAGACAGTCGTCCGACCGTCCGCGGTAATAATGTGACGACTGTTGCAAGCCAGGCAATACCATGCGGGAAGTTGGTGCCCCCACCAAATTTGCCGCGAGATGCACCAATCCTTGATATCCCGCATCCAGCCAAGATAGTTGTTGATCCAACCTTCCGGAATGATGCGGACGCGCCCGTCTTCTACCGCCTTGATTGCCGGCTCCGCCAAAGGCTTGATGCTGACGAACCATTGTGGCGAGAGATAGGGTTCAACGACGGTCTTGCAGCGGTAGCATTTCCCAACGGACATTTTGTGATCTTCGGTTTTCTCAAGCACGCCTTGTTCCCGAAGCAGCGTTTCGATCTTGGGACGCGCTTTCGAGACGGGAAGGCCACGGAGCATCTCAATGACCGGTGATTTGACCGCCGCCTGTTGCATCCCGGCAGTATCGAGCAACGCAGCATGATCGAGTATGGCGAGCCGAGGTAGCCCATGCCGCTCTCCGGCTTCATAGTCGTTGAAGTCGTGAGC
>NZ_JBLYIG010000679.1:0-4216 GCF_049222245.1 Nitrospira sp. BLG_2
ACAGACGCTGAGAGGCAGCCCGACAGCACAGGTGAAAGAGCAACGCCTCTTCTTCATACCCAATCAGCTTCTCATCGATCTTGAATCCGAGCGTGGCGTCGAGCACACGCCGGTGACAATCCCGAAGAAACGCGTCCTCGCGGATAGCACGTGGAAATACCTTTTCGTTCAGTCCGAGGACGAACAGGGCTTTGAACGGCACTCCCCGAGCAGCCATGACGTCGCACACCCTCACCCCTTGAGCCGAGCCATTGGGGAAAGACTTTGTCGTCCGCTCGAAGGTATGCGTCAGCAATTCGACAAACTCGGCCCACGTCATTTCCTCATTGAGCGATTCCAACTCCGTGAGGGTCGTCCAAATTCGATCGATGGCGTCCCATGTCATCGTTTGACCAGCACGCTGAACTTCCTCCGAAGTCGATACCGCTGCATCGGACCGACGCAGACGCCGATCGACGAGTGCCCGACAAACCGTGACCATGTGGCCGATCGTGCCTCGCGATGGAATGGCCGAACAGTCTTGCGCGAGTTGCGAGACGATGTGCCAGAGCAGATTGATCACTTCCGGCGCGATGGCCGGGGAACCGACGAAACCCTCCTCGCTCTCCAGCACCAATGCGGCCCGGCTCGCCTGTTCCAACCGTTTCCACTCTTCGAGTCCATGCGTGATGTGCAGGGCTTGGGCAAGCACCCTCCACTGTTCAGGCCGGTATGGCTCCGACAGCTCGTCATACAAATCGGTGACGTAGAGCGGAGACGTCACGATGTCGAGGACCGACGCGCGATACAAATCGTTCAACGGCAGAGCGGCCAGCTGCAAGACGAGCTTGCAGATCGGCTCATGAATCAACGGCCGCGACGCGGTCGTACAGAATGGGATGCGATGGCGATCGAAGATCAACCCGAGATACGGGCTGTACGGATCGAGCGTACGGGCGATGACGCCGATCTCGTCGAATCGATAGCCGTGTGTTTCGACCAGATCGAGGATCGTGCGGCAAGTTGTCGCTAATTCTTCTTCCGCCCCAATCACACTCCGAATGAAGAATTTAGCGGGCGGGGAGGCCGCGACGGACGATTCCTGTTCCAATCGGATCATCGCCTCCTCCGACATCACCAGAGGCCGGATGTATCGATCGAAAAATCGCCTCGCGAATCCACAGGCCGGATCATCCTCCAGCGGGAAAAACAGCGTTGTCTCCTTTGCTCGGCTGATGGCTTCAAAAAGCGACAGCTGCACCTGGGTCAGGTCATAGAACCCGTAATACAACACTTCGCTCAACGGCTGGAGAAACGATGCCGCCGGGACAAACGGGATGAGCGACTCGGCCAGATCGTCTTGCGTTCCAACCCCGAGTGTCTTGCCCGCTTCCTTCACCGCTGCGTAGAGTGAAATGAGCGCGCCGAGCCACTCCCGGTCGTCTTCACCAAAATAGCCTTCACGGAGGCCTTGCAGTGCCTCTCTTGGATCAACATCGGCATCCTTCAAGTCACGAATCGTCGCCCAGAGCGCCCCCCACGTCCCGGAGGATTGCCCGAGCCGTTGTAAGGGAGCCTGGCCGGAAAGCTTGCTGCGAACAATGTGTCGGACCAATTGTTCAAAGAACAGTTCGTCGACGACCCGTGGGAGCAGGCCATCTACAGATATCTCTCCGGCCAGCCGGAGGGCCAACTGGTGGAAGGTCAACACGTGGAGATTCAGGAGTGACAGCCGGTGTTCGGCGGCAAACAGGGCGCGAAGGCGATCAGCTAATGACTTCGATGGAACGAAGATCGCGATGGGCGCAAGCGGATCGATTGCCTTGGCACGCGTGAGATGGTCGACGAGAGCACATTCAAGATCAGGATGAAATCGGCCGGTGATGACCCGCAACATGGGGAGTCATTGTACGCTACCCGGTCTCCGGTCCCAAGAGCTCGCCATTGCAGTCGACACAGGCCCAATCGCCGTCGATAAACGACATGGGATCGCCACAGATCGGACAATCCGGCGGAGGGCCCTTATCGAGTTTAGGAAGGACCGGCAGTTCGATATCGTCTTCATCCATGGAATCCTCACCCTTCCCGTTGTTTGATTTTCAGTTGAATGGCCTTTTCCGCGCTCTCGCGACTCGGCACTCCGACAAACGTCAACCGTCCGTCGATGATGGTGGCAGGCACGGCACGGACAGAATGTCGGTCGGCAAGATCCTGCCCATCCTTCGTTGTAATATCCACTTCACGATAGGAGAAGCTGTATTTAACCCTCAGCTGCTTCCACAAGCTCTTGGCAGACGGACAGGCACCACAGCTGGGTGACACAAGTAAGGTGATATTCGGCATCGTCAGACCAGTAATGAATAAGGCTCACGTTGAGGCTGAGAATACCGATCAGGATGAATAGGCATATGTTCGTACACTCAACCTAGATCTTGAACCTCAGGCTTTTATGGTCCGATCTTAACACCGGCTGAAAAGTCGGTGCAAGGAGCGCCCCTTACTTGCCGATGGGCGGCAAATCGAGAGCGATTTATCTCCCTGCGGGCCACCCGCCGGATGAATTTTCTGTCCCATTGATAATCGGTGGAGACCCGGCGGGATTGCCGGCCGGATTGCCAGGCGGGGCCACGATGTTGCCGGCGGTATTGGGATAGTGATGGTAAGGAGGCGCGGTTCTAACGATGGTGCTTCCCGGTTCTCCCGTTTGCTGTGACAAAGAGTTCTGAGTCGCCCTCGGCACACAGCCCATTAACCCCACTATCAGCATGGCGAAGCAGAGGCTATACAAGAACTTTTTCTTTTCGAAAGTTCGATCTGGCGAGATGTCCATTGGGGCACCCAATACGACGCTCTCATCGTGACTAAATTTTCCCGACCAGATCGAGGCCCGGCTTCAGCGTCTTTTCGCCAGGCTTCCATCCGGCGGGGCAGACTTCGATACCCCCGTTTTCACGAACGAAGGCAGCCGCTTGCACTTTTCGAAGCAGCTCTTCCATGTTGCGTCCGATTGAATTGTCATGAACTTCATACGCGCATAGTTTTCCATCCGGGTCGAACACGAAGCTGCCTCGCAGTGCCACTCCCTCCTGTGACAGATACACGCCGAGCCGCTGGGCTAGACGTCCGCTCGGATCGGCGACCAACGGAAAAGGCAGCCCCTTCACTGCAGGAGAGGTGTCACGCCACGCTTTATGCACGTAGACGGAATCGGTGCTGATGCCCAGTACTTCGGCATCCAACTTCTGAAACTCCGGATACAGCATCCCGAGATCTTCCAATTCCGTGGGGCAGATGAAGGTGAAGTCACCCGGATAAAACACCAAGACCAGCCAATGGCCGCGATAGCTCTGGAGTGTCACCGATTGGATCTTATTTTGATGGTAGGTCTGATACGTCCCTTCCGGAATTGCTTGTCCGATCATTGGCATGCAATCCTGCTCCTCCCTTCGTCCACATTGTTGACCCGGCTGGTATTTCTATCCACGTTGTTTCCCAATAGCTCAGCCGCTTGTCTCAGAGCCTCTTGTTCAGCTTCCTCGCGCGTAGGATAGGAAGCTGTACGAAAGGACCGTTCAGCGGCATGGTCGTCAACTCCGCATCTCACAGTGCCCTGGACGATCCATTGTTCTCGTTCGATTGCACGAAAGAAAATCTGCACACGGCAACCGGCCACCATCATATCCTTGATATCTTTCTCGGCATCCGGAGTGATGGGCATAGCTATCCTTGTCCGTTATTTTTTAGGCGGCACGGGCGGTAAGGTCTGTTCAGGCGGACGTGTCGGATGGCGCTCCTCTTCGGTCCTTGCCTCCGGATCGATGGCCATTTTGGGGTCGATCACAGGCGGCGTCACGACAGAGTCCGGGTGGGGAGCCGTCTCGGGCTGTTTCACCATGCCAGGATCGCGCGTGCTAGGAGGGGCGTCCGGAACTGATTTCTCGGGCAAAAGATCTTGAGGAGTTGAAGAGGGAGGCGATCCAGGCACCGGCGTAATATCTGCCGCCTCGACAGGGGAAGCCAGCACACTCAGCCATAAAATAAGACCCAGCCAACGCATACCTTTACGATATCGATGGCGAGCCCTGAGGCCTACTCGGAGTATCCCGAGCAACTGCCCGGCAACATGGCAATCCAGATTTGTGGTAATGATACTGGGAAGCATCCTAGGTTCAGGGACATGAATACATAATCTTATGTAGGCATCCGGCCTCGAGACATGATGACTATCTTTTTAGGC
>NZ_JBLYIG010000680.1:0-2121 GCF_049222245.1 Nitrospira sp. BLG_2
AGGAGCGCGTGAAGCTGCCGATGACGCCGCGCGCGAAGAAAATGATGATGCGAACAGTCGAAGTCGCGATGCGGATGGGTCATGACTCAATCGGCACGGAACACTTCCTCTACGCGCTGCTTGAAAATCCGGAGGAGGTTCAGATCGAATTGCTGAAGCGGCTGGGCCATGATGTTGAGGCGATTCGGGAACGAACTCTGGAGTTGTTGGCACGGTATAAGGACAAGCCGAGGTAACCCCAACAAGTCAAGAAGACCCCTCATCGCAGTAGGTTTTCGCGAGTTCGATGAAACATCGGAGTGGCGTTCGTGAATCGGATGGCCGTGATCCTCTTGATCCTCTCGACGGCGGCATTTCTGGCTCTGCTGGTGTTTGGGTTTTTTTGGACGACAAACGGGACCAAGGACTTACTCGATCTTGGCGGCAACTGGGACCTGCACCTGTCAGGCAAGCGGGTTTGTTTCTCGATTACCCGGGCATGGACAATGACAGGGGACCGTGCTGACCAAGACCGGGTCCACTCGATTCAGTTTCTGGGATTTGATGCTTCGGTTCACAATTCCACGATTTACGCCTACCCCGGCGCAGTGAGGGAATCGGGCCTCGCTGTTACCATTCCCATCTGGCAGATCGTGATGGCTCACGGCTTGCTCATCGCGGGCGTCTGCTACTTGCATTCGAGGCGAAGGCGACTGCTCAAGGGGCAGGCGCTGAGTTGTGCCCGGTGCGGGTATCTTCTGATTGGGAATGCATCCGGTGTTTGTCCGGAGTGCGGCGAGACGATCCATGAGAAGCTTCACCGCGTTTCCGCTAATACCTAATCTAATTCGAGCTTAAGCTCACGATTCTTGGGGGAAGGCAACCAGCTTTGGAGCCTGTGCTCATGGATCGGGTTTGCATGAAATAGTTCCCGGCGATTGAGGACCAGCCCGACGAGGTTCAATGGATAGTCGCGCTGAGTGTGCCTGACGGGAGGCCGATACAGCTGCAGGTCAATACGTCGTTAAGAAGGGAACTGCCACCAGCTTACGATACAATTCTATTACTTAGGTTGATGAATAATTCGGGTATCTAAGGAGGCTTCCATGAAGAAGTTTGACGACGGGAAGGGCTGCGGAGAATCTAACATCGCGATGATGGAGCATGACATTGTCCGGCTTAGACGACGATGTTCAATCCTGACATTACTGGTGCTAATGTCGCTAGGCGTACACGTTCTGGCGAGACTCCCGTGGCTTGAACGCGCTAGCGCGGATGACGAAGTCAGGGCCGACCCTTCAGTCTTAAGAGCTGAATCGCTGCAAATCGTTAACAACGCCGGCCGGACGGTTCTTGAATTGGGCTCAAAACACGGCAATCCCTACCTTGTGTATCGTGACGGAGAGGGCAACGAACGGGCCGCCCTGCGATCGTATCGCTACGCCTCGGATGATTATGGCCCTGCATTCGAAATGTACAGCCCCAAGGGAGAAGTCACAGTAAAGCTCGGCTGCAACAAGTGGAGCGAACCCTTCCTACTTTTCAAGGACAAGGATCAACTCGTCCGTGTGTTTCTCGGGATTGCCAACCTCAAGCGGCCAACGCTTCAGTTCTTCGATGACGAGAGGAAGGTTTGTTGGAGGGCGGGAGCGAAGTAGGGAACCAAACAAATCGACCATGTTTATGGAGAGGACCGACGAAAATTAGCGAAGGGAAACGAGGGATGTTCTAAGATAACCCCTCTTAATCTGAATCGGACCGCAATGAAACCCGAGCTCGTTCTGCTGCTGGTTGGCGTCGTCGTGCTATTTCTCCTGCCCGTTTTCCCGGAGATGCTGGTAGGTGCCTTGTCGGCCATCCGCCGGGTCGTTCGCTGCGCATGATGCGGCGGGTTATTTGACCTGCGTCATTTCGTGAAGCGTGAATGCTTCGATCGCGCCTTCGGTGGCGGATTTGAAGACTTGCAGGTGCGGGGCGGACATGTGGTTCTGCCACAGGGCGCGGGACTCCCAGATTTCGAAGAACAGGAAGTGGGCCGGGTTGGCGTTGTCCTGGTGCAGGTCGTATTGAATGCAGCCCGCCTCGGCCCGCGTGATCGGTACGAGCTTTTGCAGCTCCGACTTGACCCGCTCGGTCTGGCCG
>NZ_JBLYIG010000681.1:0-2299 GCF_049222245.1 Nitrospira sp. BLG_2
CATCTTCGTCCACAGCACATGCGCGAAATTTTCCGAGGTCGGAATCCGCTCTCTGAAGTAGGGCATGTCGAGGTTCAGGTTTTTGTGATCGAATTCTTCGATCACATCCAGGAGCACCCGTTTGAGATCGAACAGGTTGACGACCATGCCGGTTTTCAAATCGATTTCGCCGGAAACCGTCACTTCTAACAGATAGTTATGTCCGTGAGCGGGAGGATTGTAGCAGCGGCCGAACACCGCACGATTCTTCGCCTCATCCCATTCAGTCCTGCTATAGCGATGCGCGGCGGCGAATTCGATACGCTTATTCAACAAAACGGTGGGCATAGCTCTCCGGTGCTGAGCTTAACTGATTAACCGCTTAGATCGGCGAGCCACTCTTCCCTCATGCTGCCGGAGACCGGCACCTCTTCATGGTATTCGCCATGGATTACTCGAATGGTAACCGGTCGAGCCAGGTCCGCGAAGGCCCTTTTCATCGAGCCGGTCGGCCGAAACCTCACGAAATGAACCGCGCTGATTTTCGTCTCATGGCTTCGGCCGCCTTCGAACTCGCCGAAGACTGCTTCCTCGCCGGCGGTGATCGCCACTTTCTCTCCGTGATCCAGTCCCATGAACTGATCGAGCTTTTCCTTCATCTCTGCTTCATCGGTGATCTCGATCAAGAGCGTGGCGCTCAACTCGTTCGGCTGCGGCAGCAGGGCATTGTACACATCCAGCTCCTCCTGGATCTTGACCGGATCCACAATTCGTTCGGCTCGGATCATTTCCTGAATCTGAAATTGCAGCGTTTCCCGGTTTTCGAACACCATGGTGATAAACGGGCCGATCGAAATTCGGCGCCGCTGCTTCAGCGCGATGATTTTCGCGCGAAAGACTTCCCGTCGCCGTTCATATTCTTCGTACGGAATGACATCGCCTGGTGTGATCGCCTTCACCATTGCTCCTTTACTCCGACCCACTACTCTCGTGAAGCCAGCCCATACGCGTCACGGACTATTTGAATCGGATGCAGGACGGATTTTCCTCCCGCATGACCCGACGCGCCGGCTTGTTCCAATTGTAACCCCGCCAAGGGGCAGTCCGACGCAACGAGATCGGCTTGCGCGTGCTCGATTGCGCGCACGGCTTTCCCGGCAATCTTCATCGAAAGAGGGAAAAACTCCGTTTTGGCCGACCATGCGCCGTCGTGCCCCGAACATTGTTCGATGACCTCGACCTGGGCACCGGCAAACTCCATAAGCTCCTTGGATTTGAACCCGATATTCTGATCTCTGAGATGACAGGGAATCTGATACGCCACCCGCCCGGGGTTCACCGGGAAATCGGTTGCCAGATGTCCGGTTTTTTTCATAACCATCAGATATTCACAAACATCGAAGGTCCGCTCGGCAACCCGCTTGGTCTTCTCATCGCGATGGAGTTCCGGATATTCGCGTTTCAACATCAAACTGCAACTGACGGTGGGAACCACTACATCATATCCGTCGACGACCAAGGGGTACAATGAGGCGACGTTGCTTCGAGCTGCCTGTTGAATGGCCTGGGTGTCGCCTATATCGAAACTTGGCATACCGCAGCAGCGTTGTTCCGGCACCACGACCCGGACCCCATTTTTCTCCAGCACCTGCACCGTCGCCTTGCCGACATCGGTCGCCTGGAAATTCACAAGGCAACTTGAAAACAGGGCCACCTTGCGGACAGGGGAATCGGCTGTGACTGTCTTGGTTCGGCGGCCGAACCAACGGGGAAACGTCTCTCCGGAAAAATGCAGGACGCGACGGTCCCGATGAATCCCCAGGATTCGTTCCAGAAAGCGTCGCACCAGCCGGTTCTCCAACAACCTATTGGTGATGGAGGCGGTCGCGCTGCCGAGTCTTCCGATGAGATCTGTCATGATCAATAGACGATCCCGCAGCCGAACACCGCGCTCCGCCGCGAGACGCTTCTTCCAGGCGACCATCAAATGCGGGAAGTCGATCTCGTAGTGATGCGGCGGGGTATAGGGACAATGATTGAAACAGAGCTTGCAGTAGTAGCATTCGTCGACGACTTGATGATGGTCGGCCGGGGTGAGTTTGGCCACATCCCCCTCGTACACATCAATACGATCCAATAGAGTGTTGAACGATGGACAGAGGTTGAAGCACCGCCGACAACCGTCACAGACCTCGTAGATCCGCAGCGTTTCCTTCTCCAATTGTTTGGAATCGATCGGTGTGACGAGGCTGAGGCCCTTCATGATTCGCTTCTCCGAAAACGATCAGCGGCCAGCCTTCGCCGACGAACTCTCGCCACG
>NZ_JBLYIG010000682.1:0-3140 GCF_049222245.1 Nitrospira sp. BLG_2
CGAAACGACTGGGACGCCTGCTCGGGAAAGACGTGGTCTTCGCTCCGGACTGTATAGGGCCGGCCGTCGAGAAACTGGTCGCGAAGATGAAGGACGGCGATGTCCTCTTGCTGGAAAATCTTCGTTTTCATGCCGGCGAGGAAAAAAATGACGACGACTTCGCCAAGGCCCTTGCCTCGCTGGGCGATGTCTTCATCAATGATGCCTTCGGGGCGGCCCACCGGGCCCATGCTTCGACTGTCGGCATCACCCAATACATAAAAGACGCGGCTGCGGGCGCGCTGCTCAAGAAGGAGATCGAGTATCTCGAAGGGGCCGTTGCCAATCCCGTGCGGCCGTTTGCCGCTGTCCTAGGGGGAGCCAAGGTCTCGGGGAAAATCGGCGTCATCGAAAACCTGGGAAAGAAAGTCGATAAAGTCATCATCGGCGGCGGCATGGCGTTTACCTTCTTGAAGGCAAAAGGCATGGAGATCGGCAATTCTCTCTGCGAAATGGACATGCTGGATTTTGCCCGAGGGATCGAAGACCATGCCCTCTCACGAGGGGTCAAATTGTATCTGCCTGTTGATTGCGTGGTGGCTGCCAACCGAGAGTTGGGCGCCGAAACAAAAATTGTCCCCGTGCAGGAGATTCCCAAAGGATGGTATGCCCTCGACATTGGACCGGCCTCCGTCAAGCTGTTCAATGAGGCGGTCCAAAATGCGAAAACCATCCTGTGGAACGGACCGATGGGTGTGTTTGAAATCGACGCCTATGCCAGAGGCACTTTGGCAATGGCCCATGCGATTGCCAATGCGTACGCGCTCACGATCGTCGGCGGCGGTGAGACGTCGCTGGCCGTTCATCGGGCCGGTGAATCTGAGAACATTTCGTTTACCTCGACCGGGGGCGGCGCCGCCCTTGAATTACTGGAAGGCAAAACACTTCCTGGTCTTGCAGCGCTGCCTGACCGCCCAAACTGATTAAGATTCTTCAACGAAACCTCGGCTCCGGGAAGCAAGAAGCCCAGTGCGTACAGCCCTGATCGTCGGCAATTGGAAGATGAACAAGACGGCGTCTGAAGCGGCGGCCTTCGCTCGTGAGCTGAGCCAACGCCTGCCCGGCACCTCCACAGGGGTTGAATTCGTCATAGCTCCTCCTTTTACTGCGCTGGAATCGGTCCACCGGGTACTGAGCCCAGGGTCTCCGATCCAGCTTGGAGCACAGGACATGTTCTGGGAGGATCACGGTGCCTATACAGGAGAAGTCTCCGCACCGATGCTGAAAGACCTGGGGTGTCGCTATGTGATTCTGGGACATTCGGAACGGCGAACCCTCTTCGGCGAACAGAGCGACAGCATCCAGAAGAAAATCCGAGCAGCGCTCAAACACGGACTCCGTCCGATCCTCTGTATCGGTGAGTCGCTTGCGCAGCGCGACAACGGTTCGACTGACGACGTGCTCACGCAACAGCTGCGCGAGAGCTTGTCCGGCTTTACCGGCGATGCAATCGCTGGTGTCACCGTCGCCTATGAACCGATCTGGGCCATCGGCACAGGCAAATCGGCAACGACCGAGCAAGCCGTTGCCGCCCACCGGACTATTCGGCGTGCCCTTGCCGCCACAGCTTCTGCCGCGATCGCCAGCGGCACGAGGATTCTCTATGGAGGGAGCGTCACGCCCCAGAATATAGAATCGCTGCTTTCCTCCGACCAGATCGATGGCGCACTCATCGGCGGCGCTTGTCTCCATGTCGAGTCCTTTGTTACAATTGCGGCGGTCGTTTCCGCTGCTCGATCAATCGGAGTGTGAGATCTCATGATGTATACGTTGATTGTTATCGTCCATGTCTTTATCTGCTTTCTGATGATCGGGGCGATTCTTCTCCAATCCGGGAAGGGAGCGGAGATCGGCGCCGCTTTCGGCGGATCCAGTCAGACGGTGTTCGGCAGCCGAGGCCCCGCGAACTTTTTAAGCAAGCTGACGGTCGTTGTGGCGGCCGTGTTCATGGTGACCTCGCTCACTCTGGCAATTTTAGCCAAGCAACGCAACTTCTCTTCGACCGTCATCGATATGCAACCCAAGAGCGAGCCGACAGCCCCCCCGGCTGTCCCACCCGCTCAGTCTTCAGAGGATTCGCATCCTTCAGGAGAGACTCCCGCGGCAGGCCACTGATCTGTTCTTCGCTAAGTCTGCACGTGTCATTCGTCCAACCGAGCGACCGGCTCCGGTTCGATTTCACTCGATGTTACTTGATTGACGGTTGATGTTCTTCGGCCGGCAACGCGTTAGATACGTGTGAGCCAGGACTCGTGTGCGAGATCTTCTCCGCGCACGATCGAAAAGAAGGCATCTTGGAGAGCGCGTGTAATCGTCCCAGGCGTACCGTTTCCGATGCGCCGGTTGTCGATTTCTCGGACGGGGGTCAACTCGGCGGCCGTTCCAGTCACAAATACTTCGTCGGCAATATACATGTCATCGCGCGTGAATCGTTCCTCTACCACGGTGATTTTTCGTTCTTGAGCCAATTGGATGACGGAGTTTCGCGTAATCCCTTCGAGCACCGATGTCAGCGGCGGCGTCTTGAGGACACCCCGGCGAATGATGAATACATTCTCTCCTGTTCCCTCGGCAACATAGCCTTCGGGGTCGAGAAGAATCGCCTCGTCATATCCATCGGCCTTCGCCTGCCGTTTGGCCATGATGGAATTCACATAGTACCCGGATATTTTTCCTCTGGTCATGGACACATTCACGTGATGCCTCGTAAAGGACGAGATGCAAGCACGCATCCCATGGGCCAATGCATCGTCCCCCAAATAGGCTCCCCACCTCCAAGCCGCGATGGCCACCCGAACGGGATTGTCACCGGGATGGACACCCATCGCACCATACCCGATGTAGACCAACGGACGAATGTAACAGGCATCGAGACGATTGACACGAACGGTCTCGAGGATGGCGTCAGTGATCTGCTTTTTGTCATACGGCATGATCATCATGCCGATATGAGCCGAATCAAACAGTCGATCGACATGTTCACGAAGCCTGAAGATGGCGGATCCCGATTTACCCTTATAGCACCGAAGACCTTCAAACGCTGCAAGGCCGTAGTGTAGAGAATGGGTGAGAACATGAACGTTGGCCTCTTCCCACCCCAC
>NZ_JBLYIG010000683.1:0-4067 GCF_049222245.1 Nitrospira sp. BLG_2
CGAGCCGGAATTCGAGCTGGCGGACACCGGCGTTTTCGAGAACCATCGTTATTTTGATGTCCTCATTGAATATGCCAAAGGCTCGCCCGAGGATATCCTGATCCGCATTACGGTCACTAATCGGGGGCCTGACACGGCGGCTCTACATCTGCTTCCCACCCTTTGGTTTCGCAATACGTGGGCCTGGGGCCGAACAGGAGAGGGGTACTGGCCGAAACCCATCATCACGCGAGTCGCTGCAGGGACCTTGGCGGCCCGGCACACCTCGCTCGGATCCTATCGTTTCCAGGTCGAGCCACTCGCCGACGGGCCGACGGAATTTTTGTTTACAGAGAACGAAACCAATTTTCAGCGGCTCTACAATGTTCCGAATGCCGGTCCTTTTGTGAAGGATGGGATTGATGACTTCCTCATTTCCGGCCGAGGCGAAGCGATCAATTCCCAAGAAAACGGCACGAAGGCGGCGGCTTCGTGCCGTGTGCAGCTCAATGCCGGGGAGCAGGTGATCGTCCGATGCCGGTTGGTTGCGGAATCCGAGGTCTCAACCCGGCCGTTTGGACCGGCGTTCGATCGTCTTATCGAGGCGCGCGCGCGGGAAGCGGACGAGTTCTATGCCGCGAGAATTCCTGCAGCGCTGTCACAAGAAGAACGGCACATTGCACGACTGGCCTATGCCGGGCTTCTCTGGTCCAAGCAGTTCTATCACTACGTCGTCAAAGATTGGCTGGAGGGGGATCCGGCCCAACCCACGCCGCCCTCCGAGCGCCGGGCGGGACGCAACCATGACTGGGGCCACCTCTACAACCGAGATGTCCTCTCCATGCCCGACAAATGGGAGTATCCCTGGTATGCCGCATGGGACTTGGCCTTCCATATGATTCCATTCGCCACGATCGATCCCTATTTTGCGAAGGAGCAATTGGTCTTGCTGTTGCGCGAATGGTATTTGCATCCCAACGGGCAGATGCCGGCCTACGAGTTTGCGTTCTCGGATGTTAATCCTCCCGTGCATGCCTGGGCCTGTTGGCGGGTCTACAAGATGACCGGACCGAAGGACAAACGAGATCGGAGGTTCCTGGCAAGCAGTTTTCAGAAACTCCTGCTGAACTTCACCTGGTGGGTGAACCGGAAAGACTTGGAGGGAAGACATCTCTTTTCCGGCGGGTTTCTCGGTCTCGACAACATCGGGGTGTTCGATCGTTCCAAGCCCTTGCCGACCGGCGGTCATATCGAGCAGGCCGACGGGACGGCCTGGATGGCTTTTTTCTGCGCGACGATGTTGAGCATGGCGTTGGAGCTGGCGAAAGACGATCCGGTCTATGAGGACATGGCCTCCAAATTCTTCGAGCACTTCGTGGCGATCGTGGACGCTATGAATACACTCGGCGGAACCGGTCTCTGGGACGACACCGACGGCTTCTATTACGACCAGCTTCATGTGCAGGGCCGGACCATTCCGTTGAAGATTCGGTCCTTGGTCGGGATCATTCCCTTGTTCGCCGCCGAAGTGCTGGACGAAGAGCGGATCGCGCAGCTGCCTGGGTTCACGAAACGCATGCACTGGTTTCTAAAGAATCGGTCCGATCTCGCGCGTCATGTTGCCTACTATGCCGAATGTCCGGTGAGTGACGCCAGAACCGGCGCCCATCCGCCCCGCCTGCTGGCTATTCCGTCACGCGACCGCCTTGAGCGCGTCCTCCGCTATCTGCTCGACGAAGAGGAATTCCTTTCGCCCTATGGGATCCGATCCGTGTCACGCATTCACCGGGATCATCCCTATGTCTTTAGGGTCGGCGGGGAGGTACATTCTGTGCAGTATGTGCCGGGTGAATCGACAAGCGGGCTGTTCGGCGGGAATTCGAACTGGCGGGGCCCTGTCTGGTTCCCGGTGAATTATCTCTTGATCGAAGCATTGGAACGGTACCACTACTTCTACGGCGACACGCTCCGAGTGGAGTGCCCACGAGGATCGGGACGGCGCCTCAATCTCAAACAAGTGGCCAATCAGCTTACCCTCCGACTCACTCGACTTTTCTTACGGGACTCCGATGGGCAGCGTCCCTGTTTCGGGGAAGATTCCCGATTCGCGAGAGATCCCGACTGGCGCGAGCTCGTCCTCTTCCATGAATATTTTCATGGCGAAACCGGCAAAGGCCTCGGAGCGAGCCATCAGACCGGCTGGACCGCACTGGTGACCCGCTGTTTCGAGACGCTTGCGCAGGTGCGCGAAAAAGGCTGACTGGAAAAAGGTGGCTTGATCTCGGCAAGTGGGGGGATCCGGGGGGCGTGGAGCGGGGACGCTTCAACGGCATTCCCAAGGACAGCTTTACTGGTTTCTCAAAGAGTGTGACTGGCGGTTCAATGGTGGCGGCCATGCTGCCTTGTTACATCAGCTCAAAGCGCGGTATCGGGCTGCCATTAATCGCTCTTAGCCACCTCAGCCCCTTATTAAATAAGGTATTGCACCGTCGGTGGCTCAAGCCGATCCTGTCCGAACTGAAGCTTCCATAGCCGCTTCAACCTTCAGGCTCTGAAGATCGCGCGAGATGGTCGCGACCGCAAGGGTCCGCCCCGCCAGTTTGTATGTGACGGCACAGTCTTGGGCTTCCACGCTTCCATCAATCTCAACCGCGTCCCATTTTTCCGCATGGCCGACATAGTTGATGGAAACGCCGTATTGCTGTGTCCAAAAGAAGGGCACGGCATTGAATCGCTCCCTGCGCCCCAAGATGTTGCGTGCCGCGACCTGACCCTGGCGTTCCGCGACGACCCAATGCTCGATGCGAACGAGCCCTCCGGAATGGGGGTCTGGCCAACGGGCGATGTCGCCCGCTGCAAAGATGCCCGGCGCGCTGGTTTGGAGATATTCGTCGACCAGCACACCGCGATCCGTTTTCAATCCGGCTTGCTCGGCAAGCGCGAGCGACGGCCGCACGCCGACTCCCAAGATGAACAGATCGGCTTCGATCGCTTCGCCGCCGCTCAGTGTTGCTTTGCGCCCGTCGACCCGAGCGACCGTTTCGCCCAAGTGAAAGACCACGCCGTTGGTCTCGTGAAGGCCGCGAATAAACCGGCCGACCTCCTTGCCCATCACCCGCTCGAGCGGCTGCTGCTCAGGGGCGACCACGTGGACGGCCACGCCTCGTGTGCGCAGGGATGCGGCGACTTCGAGTCCGATGAAACTTGCGCCGATGATGAGGACTTGTTTCGCGGACGCGGCCTTTTCGGACAGGGCCCGGCTATCGGCGAACGTGCGAAGGTAGTGGAGCTGAGCGTCGGATGCGCCGGGAATGGATAATGTGACGGGTTCGGCCCCGGTCGCGAGTAAGAGGGCGTCGAACTGGAAAGACCTGCCGTTGTCGAGCCGAAGAGATTTGCGTGTTGCGTCCAGCGATGCGACGCGTGAATTGAGAAGGAGATCGATGCGGCGCTCGCTGTAAAAATCCGGCGGTCGCAATGGAATCCAATCCTCCTGGGCGGTGCCGGCGAGATAGTCTTTGGACAGATTCGGGCGGTCGTACGGAGCCGCATCGTCGGCGCTTATGATGGTGACACGTCCTTCGTACGCTTCACGCCGGAGCATCTCTGCCGCGGCGAAGCCGGCGGCGCCTCCGCCGACGATCACGACCGAGGCGGGCGCTTGTTGCGGGGAAACGGTTGCCCGCTCCCGACCTGGTGCGGACAGCTTTTCCCGCACAAATACGGTTTCGCCGATTCGTTCGACACGCCAGCATGGAATGGCATCGAACGCGGGCGCACGCAATGCCTCTCCCGTACGAAGACTGAAACAGGCGTGATGCCATGGGCAGCGCAACTCGTCGCCAAGCAGCAATCCTTCAACGAGCGGCCCGCTGTAGTGCGAGCACGTGGCTCCGACCGCGAAGAATTCATCTCCGCGGCGCGCGAGGATCACGTCCTCCTGGCCGATGTGTCCCAGAAGCATTCCTCCGTCGGAAAGACGATCTGTCGAGACTCCCTTGCTGAAATCCGGCCCGCTCCCGACCTGGTGCGGACAGCTTTTCCCGCACAAATACGGTTTCGCCGATTCGTTCGACACGCCAGCATGG
>NZ_JBLYIG010000684.1:0-10325 GCF_049222245.1 Nitrospira sp. BLG_2
GGATCTGACACATGATGTTCGAGAACTGGAGCTCACGCTGTGCGAGCCGAAGGAAATAGTCTTCAAGGCTGGGCAATTCATTTCATTTGAAATGCCAAAGGAAGGCCATCCGTATCCGGTCACCCGTCCCTATTCTATTGCCTCACCTTCTTCGATCTCGAATCGAGTGCTGTTGCTCTTCAATCTGGTTTCAGGGGGCCCTGGGTCAAGCTACCTTTACGGTCTTCGTGAAGGCGATCCGGTAACCTTTAAAGGTCCGGCAGGATCGTTTCTCCTACGAGAGGATCCAACCAAACGGATAGTGTTTGTGGCGACTGGAACGGGAATTGCTCCATTTCGATCCATGATACTCTCGGCGCTTGAGCAGGATGGCACTCAACCGCTAATGCTGTTCTGGGGAGTCAGAAGTGAGCGGGACCTATATTACCAGGACGAGTTCCAAGGTTTGGCCGACCGCTATCCGCATTTTTCCTTTGTAACGACCCTCTCGCAGCCAGGACCGGAGTGGACCGGCGTTAGAGGACGGGTATCTAGTCTCGTGCAAGAACGAGTGGCATCTGTCGCCGACTTAGCCGTCTATCTATGCGGCAATGGAAACATGATCAAGGACGTGACGGCGTACCTTCAGAGGAAGGGATTATGCCCGATTTACCGGGAAAAGTACTATTAGAGCGGAGAGGATCATGGAGCCGGTTTTTGAAGGGTGGATCCTAGCCTGGTGGTGTGCTGAAAGATGCATTTGGGGCAGGTGTAATGGATAAACTGGTTGCCGCCCACCACCCGTTTCATCATGAGAACCTTGCACCAAGTGCACAGGCGATCGGGTAACTCAGATCGGGACGTGACTGGGGCGGATGGCATGAGCATATTGTTCCTGAGCTCCGTGACCTTGTCAACCGATTGATGATGACGGTTCGCCTCAACCCAAAATATTCCTCACGGCTTTTATTCGAATCAAAAAAATTTATGGTATAGTTCACGCATGATGGTTCGCCTCAACACAACCTCTTACAGAAAGGGATCAACCCCCTATGAGTACTTCGGCCTCCTCCGAGTCCGCGATCTTACCATCCGACGCCCCTGCGGCTGATGCCCAACCGGTTCAAGACATGGTGGGAAGCGGCAATGCATGGGGGCTCTGCACCGCTGTTGATCTTCACGATTGCAATCCCGATCTCATACGTGACGCGGATTATATCAAGCGCTATGTGATTGAGCTCTGTGAGCTCATCGGCATGAAGCGCTACGGTGAATGCCAGGTCGTCAATTTTGGCGAAGGCCGCGTAGCCGGCTATTCCATGGTGCAGCTGATCTCAACCTCATTGATCAGCGGGCATTTCGCCAATGAAACCAATCACGCCTACCTCGACATTTTCAGCTGCAAGGGGTATGATCCCACCGTCGTCGAGTCGTTTTCGAAGGAGTTTTTCGGCGCCCGTCGTAGTGTTGCGACCGCCACACTCAGATACTAGAACTTTCGTTCACATTGACTTTGCTTCGGGGGCGTTAGCATTACGCCCCCGAATGCTTTAACCACCCCATATCATTGGTGTTATTTCACGATGAAAACTATGACTATGAAAGAGGTATTCGATTCACTTCCTTCAAAGCTCGATAAGAATGCAGCCGAAGATCTCGATGCCGTCTACCAGTTCGACCTCCGAGGAAACCAAGGCGGCCAGTACCATCTGCTGGTGCACAATGGGACCTGTGTTGTGAAGGATGGAACCCATGCTGATCCGCATGTAACCCTATCGATGACTGGGGAAGACTGTATCGGTGTCTTGAATGGACGGCTCAGCGGGATGACGATGGCGATGTCGGGGCGTCTACAAGTAACCGGGGATATCGGACTGGCCATGCAGCTGAAGTCCTTGTTCCCGAACATTGCCGAGGGGTAACGAATATTACTCCGGGACAAGAACCTTGTCGGCGGGAGTCTGCAGGTGATCTCCCCTCTGTACGTCAAGCCTTCTTGGAAACCGTTCCTCTAAAATCGCATACAGCGTCGGCACCAGAAACAACGTGAGCAGTGTGGAAACGCTCAATCCTCCGACGACCGCCCGCGCCAGGGGCGCGTTGGTTTCGCCGCCGGTCCCGAGGCCGATCGCCATGGGAAGAAGGCCGAAGACCGTGGCCAGCGAGGTCATGAGAATGGGACGTAGTCTGGTTCGCGCCGCGGTCACGACAGCCGGATGAAGTGGTTCGCCTCTACGGCGGAGCACGTTGGTGTAATCGACCAGCAGGACACCATTCGAGACGACGATTCCAAACATCATGATGATGCCCATCAACGACGTGGTGGACAGCGTCGTATCGGTCAGGAAGAGTATCAGGATGACACCGGGAAAGCCCATCGGCACCGAGAACATGATAATGAACGGATCGATGAGCGACTTAAACTGTGCGGCCATAACCATATAGACCAACAACAGCGCCAGGATGACCGCAAACTGCAATCCCTGGAAGGTTTCGCGCTGCTGCTGAATCTGCCCGGCCAGCTTGATACTGAACCCAGCCGGCAGCTGAAGATCGGCGAATGCCGATTCGAGATCCTCGGCGATCTCGCCGAGCGGTCGATTGACAGGATTCGCAGTAATGTGGACTACTCGCTGAAAATACTTTCGATCAACTTTCACCGGTCCTGCGTTCAGCTTGAGCGAAGCCACATTCTTCAGCAAGACCGGTTCGCCGGCTTTGGTCGTGAGCAGAATATTCTCCAGATCGGTGAGACTCTTTCGGTGTTCCTCCGCGAGCCATGCGCTGATGAAATACTCGTTGCCGCTCTGCGGATCCGTGTAAATAATCGGGTCGGTTTGGCCGTTTCCGTTCAGGGAAAATAATACAGCATTGGCGACGTCAGCTTCGCTGATGCCGAGCAAGGCAGCTTTCTCCCGATCGACTATGACATTGACCTCCGGGTAGTTTTCTTCCCGGCTCGGCTCGATATCCGCCAGGCCGGGGATTCGCTCCATGATTGCTTTGACGCGGGCGATGACGTCCCTCGCTTTGTCGAAGTCATAGCCATAGATTTCCACATCCACGGACTTTTGTGAGCCGAAGCTTGTGACACGTTTGACGAGTCCCCCAGGATCGAAATACATCGAGACGCCGGGGAAGAGTTTGATGATCTTGGGACGCACATCGTTCATGATCTCAACCTGATTTCTGGTCCGTTTCGCAGGCTCGACGAGGTACACTTGAATCGAAGAGGTATGGGGGCCTGTATTAGGGTTGAAGAGGGATGAGCGGCCTTGCGACAAGATCCCCGTGCTGGAGACGATAGTCTCCAGTTCGGTAGCCGGAATGTTCGCGCGAAGGACGCGCTCGACTTCTGAAACCTGTTGCTCCGTCTTTTCAACTCGCTGGCCGACGGGAGCCCGCAGGACGATACGGAACTGGCTTTCATCGGACACCGGCAGGAATTCCGTCCCGATCATAGGGATTAAGGCAAGCGATCCGACGAAGATCAGCAGAACCGCGACGATGAAGATTGGGCGATGCCCCAGCACCCACCGTAACGAGTCTTCGTAACTTCTATCGAGGGATTCATACCGGTTACGGCTCCACTCCATCAGTTTGGTAAACCAATGCGGCATGGACCGGCCAGCCTCTTGTTCAGGTTTGAGGAACTTGTAACAGAGCGTCGGCGTGACCGTGCGGGAAACTAAAAAAGACGTGAAGAGCGCAATGGCGATCGTGACAGTCAATGGAATCAGCAGCAGACGCGCGACGCCGACGACGAAAAACATCGGGAGGAAGACCACCACCGTCGTGACGGTGGACGCGAAGATCGGCATCGCGACTTCCCGGGCTGCCTCGAGGATACTATCCCACCGGCTGGAATTGGCATTCAGATGGCGCTGGATGTTCTCCAACTCCACAATTGAGTCATCAACCAGTCGACCAATCCCAAGGGCGAGCCCGCCAAGCGTGAAGACGTTAAGGGTCTGACCGGTAAAATAGAGCACAATAAAAGTCACGAGCATGGAAAGGGGGATGGCAACCGAAACGATCAGGGTGCTGGTGAGGTTGCGCAGGAAGATGAGGATGACAGCTGCGGCCAGCAATGAGCCGTGGAGAGCCTGTTCGACGAGATTATTGATGGATTGCCGGATGTAGAGGGATTGATCGAACGAAATGCCGAGTTGTACCCCCTCGGGGATGCCGAACATCCTCGGAAGCGCTGCACGCAGGGCGTCCACGACCTCGACCGTATTGGCGATCGGTTGCTTGTTCACTCGGAGAAACACCGATTTGGCTCCATCGGCATGGACGATGTTCGTTTGGATGTCGGACGAGTCAGTCACGGTTCCGACGTCCCGCACGCGAACAGGGTTGCCTTGCTGATTGACCTTCACGATGACGTCTTGGATCGGTTCGACTGTCCGAAACTGGTTGTTGGTAAACACGTTGTAGTCGAGGTTGCCGGCCTTGATGTTTCCGGAAGGCAGAATCAAATTGGCGGCTTTGACGGATTTCACGACGTCCAGAATTGAAAGCCCGCGGGCACTGAGCAGTGCCGGATCCAGATTGATGTTGATTTGGCGGATCTTGCCCCCTTCGACGGTTGCCGCTGCAACATTGGCGATCTGCTCGATCTGCGGGGCGATGGTGTTGTATGCCAAATCGTAGAGCGCGCGTTCGTCCAGTTCGTCGCTCGACACCGTAACGATTGAGACTGGAATGTTGGAGACGTCGAACTTGACGATAAAAGGCTGCAAAATGCCGGGCGGAAGACTGTTCAGAATCTGGGTGATGCGCTGCATCACCTCCATCTGCCCGACATTAATGTCGGCCCCCCAGTTGAACCAGATCTGCACGGCTCCGAGGCCTTGTTTACTGAACGATTCGACGTGTTCGACATTGGAAGCGGAACTCACGGCTTTTTCAATCGGATATACGACGCTTTGTTCGATGTCGAGAGGAGGCGCTCCTTTGTAAATGACACCAACGAAGGCAACCGGGACCTGAATTTGCGGAAAGAGATCAACCGGCAAGCGCTGAAGAGAAGTCAGCCCTAACACCACCATCGCAAGTGACAGCATCAGAATGCCGATGCGATTGCGCAATGCGAGTAGGGTCAGCCACATATCGAAGACAAAGAGAAATGATGGCTGAGTGTTGAGATGGCCTCACTGTCTGTGTCAACGGTATGATAGGTTCTGTTCAATCTTTCACCTCATCGTTCAGTCTGATGTCAGGGAAAGGGTTTGGGTTTGTACGGGTGTGCCGTCGTGCACCAAGTCTTTACCGGCGATGATGACTTGTTCCAGACCCGTCAAACCTTTAGTGATTTCTACGAGATTGCCGTTACGGGCACCGATCTCGACATCCACGCGTTGGGCGTTCTCCTCTCGAACGACATAGATATATTGCGTATCTTCCAGCCGACTGACGGCCTCGATGGGGATCTGCAATGCTTGATGATGGGTTCCCACTATAACCTCGACTCGAGCAAACATTCCGCCTTTTAATCGGAGATCTCCATTGGGTAAGTCGATTTCCACTGTCATGGTACGTGTCTCACGATTCAAGGCCTGGACGATACGGGTGACGGTTCCTTCAAACACCTGGTCTGGATAGGCTTCGGCGCGGAGTTCGGCCTTTTGGCCTATCTTCACCAACGGAATGTCTCGCTCGACGACTTCAATCAGCACACGGACCGTATTGATGTCGTGCAGGCTCATGATGCCCCGCGACATCGTCGAGGTACTTGCCGTTGCGCTGCTTACATAAGCCCCAGTATCTAGATTTCGTTCTGCGATATAGCCCGCAAATGGAGCCCGGATGTAAGAGTAGGCGAGGTTGGTTTCCGCCTGGGCAAGGGCGACCTCCATTTGTTTGACCTGTGCTTTCAAGGATTCCTGTGCTCCTCTGGCGGCGTCGAAGTTGACCAGTGCGGTGTCCAGGTCTTGCTGCGAGACAAATTGGTCTTTGATGAGAGCCTGCATGCGATCGAATGTAAGCTTGGCGTTGCGAACCACCGCATCCTGTTGAGAGACTTTCGCTTGCGCGGCCGAAAGGTTGGCTCTCGCCTGATTGACGCCATGATGATAGTCGGTATGGTCGATTTCAACGAGTAACTGATTGACCCTTACAAAATCGCCCTTATCGACATGCAACTTTGCGATGTAGCCGTCGACCCGTGAGAAGATATTGACGACTTGATTGGGTGTGATGTCGGCCGTATAGGCCAGGCGAATATTGAGATCCTCTCTCAGAGGAGACACCACTCCTACTGTGATGAGTCGTGTCTTGTTTGTGTCGGTTTTGGCGCCTGTGCTCAGACGAAAGGCGACAAGAGCCGTGACGGAAAAAAAGATGACGATTCCGAGGGCGACAAAGGGATATCGGAATAGGTGTTTCATGTGAGTATTTTGAGCTTACGAGTCCGGCAATTGCCGGACCAGCCCATCAAGGAAAAGTGAAACATATTCCGCCACTGTGTCTTCGTGGGTCAGGTGCATCGGCAAGCCAAAGATATCGTGCAGCAGTCGATGGTGGACGATGATTCCGAAGAACGCTCTGGCGGTAAGAAGTGGGTCGACCGGGCGGAACGCACCGTCATCAATGCGGCGGCGAATGTAGCCAGCAAGGAGATTGTGAAAAACTCGATACTGCTGCTGAAAAAACATATTGGACAGCTCATGTCCTTCCAAGGCGCTGAAAAGGAGTAGTCGAAGCAACGTCGGATCCGAGCCTTTTCTGATCCGATAACTAGCGAGCAATGTAAAGAGCCGTTTATCGTCTCGTTTCTTGGTTGCTTCTTCGACGGCTTCTCGCAACTCGGAATATTGAGCTTTTTCTGCAAGAATTGCGGTATACAATGCCTGTTTGGTCGGAAAATGTTTGAAGAGCAGCGCTTCACTGACGCCGGCAGCCTTGGCGATTTGTTTAGTGGTTGTTCCGGTAAAGCCGTTTGCGGCAAACAACGATGTCGCAGCGCTGATTAGGCTGGCTTGTCGTTCAGGACCCGACGCTCGTGACGGTTGCGGCCGTTGACGAGGAGATGTCTTTGCTCGATTCATGGTGAGTAAGTAGTCACTCACCATGAACTAGCATAAATAATTGTACGATGACAAGGTGGATCAATGAATAGAGTTGAACGGTGGAGTATGGAGGTCATAGAACAGGCGGCTGATCTTCTCGGTCATGACCGGCCATATCAAGTCGGCCGGCGTAAGCTCGTCCATGAGAATCGTGGGATAGAGGAGGAGGCGGGGGCCGGCTACATAAGTCGGAATCGAGTTCGTTGGTTACTCACGGTCTGATGAGAGATGCTTTTCCATATGAATGATTGCAGCCGTTTTCGATGGTCTCGGTTCAAATCCATGAATCGGACGGAAAACTGGCAGCCTGATACCCACACAACATGTGTCGACTTCAATACAAGCTGTGGCAATCCGTCGGGGAGCGTAATGGTGAGAGTCAATAAAGTTCCCCGTGTCACGGGCTGATCGCTGATGACGTGGCAACCAGAAACGGATATGTTTTTTGTGAGTCCTTGGCCTTGGTGAGGCTGCGTCGGAACTTCACCGATATAGCGCACTCGGCACGTGACAGCTACACGTTCGGCATAGCGGTTATCTAAAGGCACGTAGGATTTTCGGCCGCTCATTATCAGTTTCGTCATCATAGCTTCGTTTGGAGTATTTTCCTACTCAATTCGGCAATGTATCTTGCCATGCGAAGCGACATGATGCGCCGCCTAAAAGAAATTCCCGTGGTAAGGAGACAGCTACTGTGCGAGGGGGAACTACTGTCGAATCTTTGCCCAGGCTTTTTGGTACTCTTCGAAGGAATCGACTTCCATCCATCCCTTAAAAATCGGCACGGCTTGGATGCGATAGCCCTGGTCAATCAGTTCTTGCAGCATGTCGGTGAAAGATGCCTTGGCAAGGCTTGCAGACTCGTGAAACGGGGATGACGGATGCTGTTTGTGGGCAGCGTGGTAGGACTCGCAAAGGGCTTGAGTACCCTTCTCCGAGAACATGGCCATGCCGATGAATTCACCATGTGCCGATTCGCGCGGAAGCTGTTGGCCGATCTTAACCACCTGGTGTTCACCTTCGGGCATCACGAATCGGGACAAGTAGCTTTTGCCGGGAGGAGCGGCCAGTGAGACAAGATCCGGGTTAAGATGGGTGGGCTGGGCATTTCGTTGTTCCTGATCAAACCAAGCCAGATCGACAACCAAAGCAATGTCGGCGGGACTCTTAAGCAGCTTTTCAAGGATCGCGGTATCAAAAATAATATCGCCGTACAAGACGATGGTTCGCCCCCTTAACTCATTTTCGGCACAGAAAAGCGAAAGGAGTTCACCGGTTTCCTCATAACGATCGTTGTCGTAGTAACGGATATTGGGAAGCGAGATTGCTTCTTTTTTGTACCCGCGAACCAAGGCAATTTCTTTGATGTCGCATTCGTTGAGGGCGCTGATCTGGCGATCGAGGATCGTTTTCCCTTTAATATCGAGCAAACACTTCGGCTTATCCTCGATCAACGGCAGGAGCTGTTTTTCAAATCCGGCGGCGGCGATGACCGCGGTGATTCGTTCGCTACCCACCGGAAGGAACTGTTTCTCATCTTGCTCCATTTGCGGGACACCGACAACGTCATATACTTCCGGTAGCGTGACGATTCGGTCGTTCGCCGCTCCAGGGCGCGTGTCTTTCTTGATGAGATCCAGCGTGTCTTTCATTGCACGAATGGCCGCCCGTACAGGTTGGTTGGCATAGATAATGATCTTTGCCCCCGCTTGTTCCATTTCCAACGCGGTGGTCTGGTCGAAAATCGTGGGAACCACGACCAACGGAACCTGCCCTGACCACAGTTTGTAGACGGCCTTCAGTTCGTCAAACTTTTTGGATTTCGAATGGATCAGAATTGCATCGGCGCCCGCATCTGCATAGGCTTCAGCCCTCTTCAGCGCTTCTTCTTGTCCCCATCCGGCGATAAGGGCTTCGGTTCTGGCGATGACCATGAACTCTGGGAAAATCTGAGCCGCTTTTGCGGCTCGAATCTTGCCGCAGTGCTCTTCAATGGGAATCAATTCCCGTCGAACGCCTGCATAGAAACTGCAGCGCTTTGGATAGACGTTGTCTTCTATGCAAATAGCCGCCACGCCGGCTCGCTCGCGGTCGTTGACGGTCCGCATGACATTCAGCGCGTTGCCATATCCGGTATCGCAATCAGCAATGACCGGAATACTCACGGCCTCAACGATATTCCGTTCAACGTCGAGCTGTTCGCTTGAAGTGATAAAACTGGCGTCGGGGATACATTTCAACGAGGCTGAAATGGCGAAACCGCTCGCCCAGACACCGTCGAAACCAGCGCGTTCGATGAGACGGGCACTGAGCGCATCGTGGGCTCCGACTATTTTCAAGGCACCCGGTTTTTTCAATGCAGCCCGGAGTTTCGCGGCGTTCGTCATAGGACAACATGATGCGAAAGCGTGCAGCGGTTGTCAATGGGAACTTTTGTCCGGCCTGGGACAGAAGGGCAAAGGCCCCGGCAGAGCCTCGTCGTTCTCGTGACCTGCGCGGAGAGAAACGCATTTATCGAACTACTCTGCGGAACCGTTAATGTAGTCGTTGAACCGTGGTGCGAGCGTGCGACTATCCATGAAAATATAGCCACGCTCTGGACTGGCCTGATATGTCAGATTGATTTCTGTGTCGGTCCCGCGCCAGTTGTATTGCTGTGTGAGTCCTCGCGCCATTTGCCCGGGAAGATGCTCCAGTGGACCGAAGCGGCTTTCCAAGAAGCCCAGCACCTGCCGGTGGGCGCGCTCTCCTTGATACCGAATGACGACACGCGCGAATTGGTCGTTCACTGAGACATAGACGATGCTGGTCATCTGTGCTCCCGCGAATGATGGCGGCTCTGTCTTGCGGAGATATTCGGCGACATGCGGATCTGCCTGTATCGATTCCATGTCTTGGCGCGAAGATAAAGCGGTTCCCCAAGGAATATCGTGAAATCCCTTCGGGTCATTTGTCATGGGAACAGCCCATACTGGTCCGCCCCCGATCACGAGTATCAGGACCAAGGACCAAGTTAGGGATACCGGTTGGATGGAATCTTTCATCTGTGCAGGCGGATCGGCCGACAACCGTATCGGCACCAACGCTAACATGTGAGCGAAGTCAACTCAACCGCGGATCTTTCTTGAGAACCTCGCAGAGCGTATCTTATAATGCGCCGGTTTCCGGCGGGTGTGCATCAATATTCCAGGGGAACTCCCAGTGATTGAAAGCGACGTGTTCGTGCAAGCCATGCAGGACATGGGGGTCGATTTTTTCACAGGCGTACCGGAT
>NZ_JBLYIG010000685.1:0-11460 GCF_049222245.1 Nitrospira sp. BLG_2
GGCGCCGATTGTCCAGATCCGTATCGGTCGGATCGAGGTGCGAGCGGTCGAGCCCCCGGTTCCAGCTCCAAGCAAGAAGCTCGTCGAACCTCCACGATCATCCGTATCACTTGATCAATACTTGAGGCGCCGTTCTCCTGAAGCCTAATGGGAAATGCTCTGGCCATAGCCGCGGTGACGGCGGTGCTGAAGGACCTGCTCAACAACGGCCTTATTGATCACAACGTCACGGGGGCGGTGGGGGGCAACGTGACGGTCAGCGCGCTGCCGCCGGACCGGGTCTTCGCGCCCGGCGTGCAAGAAGGCAATCAACTCAATCTATTTCTGTATCAAGTGGCGCCGAATGTCGGTTGGCGCAATGTCGGCTTGCCGTCCCGTAACGAGCGAGGGGAACGATTGACCAATCCGCCGCTGGCTCTCGATCTGCATTATTTGCTGACCGCCTATGGCGCAGAAGATCTCCATGCGGAAGTGTTGCTCGGGTACGCGATGCAGTTGTTGCATGAAACCCCTGTGTTGACCAGGCAGTCCATTCGTACGGCCCTGCAGCCTTCTCCCGTCAGCGGGGCGATCCTGCCGCCCGCGCTTCAGGCATTATCCGTCTCCGAGTTGGCCGACCAGGTTGAGCAAATCAAGATTGTCGCAACGACGCTCAATAGCGAAGAGATGTCGAAACTGTGGACGGCGTTACAGGCGCGGTATCGTCCCACCGCCGCCTATCACGTTTCGGTAGTGATGATTGAGTCACAGCGCCCTGCCAAGTCGGCGCTTCCTGTTCTGACGATCGGTCCGGTTGATCCCATCACACGAGAGCCGCGAGGGGTCGTGGCTGCGGCAAATCTCGAGCCGCCGTTCCCGACCCTGAACTCGGTGACGCCGCCTCAACAACGAGCGAGCGCGCATTTGGGCGACATCCTCGTTGTGCAAGGGCACAAGCTCGACGGGACCGATTTAACGGTCCGCTTGACCGGTCCGCGATCGAATCAACCTATCGAGCTTCCCGTCGCGTCCGGGAATACCGCGACACGGCTGGAGGCGACCGTTCCGAACACTGCTGCGACGTTGCCTGCCGGATCGTACTCGGTTGCCGTTCTTGTCCAGCGGCCGGGAGATACATTTCGGCGCGCGACCAATGAGATTGCATTGCCGTTGGCGCCTCAAATCACAACCGCGCTGCCGGCTTCGTTCGCTCGCGATGGAAACGGCGATGCGACCATCACCCTGACGGTACGACCGGAGGTGCAGCCGACGCAGCGCGTGGCCTTGCTGTTGGGCGATCTGGAAATCATGGCTCAGCCGAGAACCAATCAGACCGGTGCGGTTTCGTTCGTAATCCGCGGGGCCGCGCCCGGTACTTATCTGGTCCGGCTGCGGGTGGACGGAGTCGATAGTGAGATCGTAAATCGGGCGGCGACTCCTCCGGAATTCTTCAATCATCGGGTGACGGTGACATGATGCCGACAACTGAGGCAACCGCCGAGACCTGGCACGAGATGAACCAGCGCTCCCTTATGATGGAGGTGGCCCGTGTGCGCGCTGCGATTGCTGCTTACGCGGCGTCTCGGTCCGGTCACAACGCGACGGAAGCCCTTGAGCATGGCGAGGATCTGCGGGAACCCGAGACTCACCACACTGGTGAGCCAACTGCTTTGGATACGCTCTGTGCGAGCTTCGGGCTTTCGGTATTCGAACGAGACGTATTGCTCCTGGCTGCGGGCATGGAACTCGACGCGGGATTCGCGTCCGCCTGCGCGTCTGCCCAGGGCGATCCGCGGCGTTCCTCCCCGACATTCAGCCTGGCCTTGGCGGCGCTGGCGCAAGCCCATTGGAGCGCGATTATCCCAACCGCGCCTTTGCGGCGATGGCGGTTGGTGGAGATCGGACAAGGTGAGACGCTTCTGACCAGCTCGCTGCGGATCGATGAGCGGATCCTGCACTACCTTACCGGCCTCTCGTATGTAGACGAACGGCTTGCCGGCCTCGTGGACCTCGTGAAGTCTGAAGGCGCGCACTGTGTGGTCCCTACTCATCAGCTCCTGGTCGACCGAATCGCTGCTTTCTTCTCTAAACCGAATCCCGAGTTGAGACGGCCGCATGTTCAGCTTTGCGGCGAAGATGGATTGACGAGGCGGGCGATAGCAGTGGCGGCATCGGAGCGTTTGGATGGTCGCCTGTATCGCCTGGCACTCTCTTCCTTACCGGCGGCGCCTCAGGAACTGGACATGGTCCTGCGTCTGTGGACCAGAGAGGCGGTGCTTACTCGGAACATTTTACTGATCGAGCACGAAGGAACGGATGCTTCCGAGGTCGGTCGAGATCGGGCACTCACTATATTTCTAGATGGTCTCAGCGCGCCCCTTATTCTGAGTGTCAGCGAACGTCGGCGGATGGGACATGCTCATTGTCTTACTCTGGACGTGGAGACTCCTTCTCATCAGGAGCGCCGACAATTATGGACACAGGCGCTTGGTCAATGGGGATTGACGACGCTGAACGGCGCCTTGGAGGCGGTGAGCAGACAGTTTCATATCAGTGCCTCAGTCATTCAGGCAGCCGGTCTCGCTTTAGGTACCATGGATGAAGAGCGGGACGGACAACTCCTTATCGAACAAGAGCAGGCCGATCGCCTCTGGGAGATTTGCCGACGGCAAGCGCGTCCGCGTCTCGATGAATTGGCGCAGCGGATCGAGCCTTCCGCGACATGGGAAGATCTGGTACTTCCGGAGCCTCAACGGCAGACCTTGCGGGAAATCACGAGGCATGTGCGACACCGCCACACGGTATACGAGACCTGGGGATTTGCCGCCAAGGGATCGCGCGGGCTCGGAGTCAGCGCTCTTTTCGCGGGCGCAAGCGGAACCGGTAAGACCATGGCCGCGGAAGTATTGGCGCACGCCCTTCGTCTCGATCTCTATCGCATCGATCTCAGCCAAGTGGTCAGCAAGTATATCGGTGAGACTGAAAAGAACCTGCGCAAGGTATTCGACGCGGCGGAAGGCGGAGCCGCTATTCTGCTTTTTGATGAAGCGGATGCTCTCTTCGGCAAGCGGAGTGAGGTCAAGGACAGTCACGATCGGTATGCCAACGTCGAGGTGAGTTACCTCTTGCAGCGGATGGAAGCCTATCAGGGGCTGGCGATCTTGACGACGAACATGAAAACGGCTCTGGACCAGGCCTTCCTGCGGCGTATCCGGTTCGTCATGCAGTTCCCCTTCCCGGATCCCGCGCAGCGCGCTGAAATCTGGAAGCGCATCTTTCCCAAGGCTGTGCCGACGGAGGGACTCGATTGGGAACGGCTGGCACGACTCAATGTGGCGGGAGGCCATATCAGGAATATCGCCATGAATGCGGCCTTTCTCGCGGCAGAGGAAGAAGTATCTGTCACCATGCGCCACCTCTTGCAAGCAGCACGGGGTGAATACGTCAAGTTGGAGAAGCCGCTGACGGAGGCCGAGATCGCGCGATGGGTGTCATGAACGTTCGAGACCACGGCGGATCGCAGGGCGATGGGAGTGGAGGGAACAGGGTGGAACTATATGGTTCTACAGCCCCCGTGAGTTCCTCTCAACAAGTCCATGTGGAAATCGATGAGTTGGTCTTGACCGGCTTCTCACTGTCCGAGGGCCAGAAGATTGCCGAGTCGTTAAAGGAGACTCTTGGGCAGCTGTTCGCCGGTGAGGGTGCGCGCTGGAGCGGATCGGATTCAATGCAGGTGGACAGCCTCGATGCCGGCAAGGTTCAGGTGCGGCGGTCGGGCTGTGCCCAATCCACAGGAGAGCGGGTTGCTCGTGCGATCTATGGGAGTCTACCAAGATGAGTGCGCGAGCGGTAGCGACACAGACCACAATTGCGGCTCCGTTGCCGATCACGCGTGTAGGACCTTCATTGGGAGTTCAGCGGCAATGTGCCTGTGGTGGCTCGGCGGGACTCACCGGTGTCTGCCAGGACTGTCAGAAACAGAAGCTACTGGGCAAACCGCTGCAGACCAAGCTGTGGATCAACGACCCGGGCGATCAGTACGAGCAGGAAGCAGATCAGGTTGCTGAACAAGTGATGCGCATGGATACCGGTGTGAACCGGCCGCGCCGTGAAGGTGGAATCCCATTGGTACAGCGACGCGCGACCACCGGCGGAACCGGGGTGATGGAAGCGCCGCCGATCGTCCACGACGTATTGAACTCGTCGGGCCAGCCGCTCGATGCCGCGGCACGGGCGTTTTTTGAACCGCGTTTCGGCCATGACTTTAGTCAGGTGCGAGTGCATGCGGGCGGGCAAGCGGCACAGTCAGCGGGAGCTGTTGATGCTCTAGCGTACGTTGTGGGTTCACATGTGGTGTTTGGAAGTGGTCGATATTCGCCGAACACAAGGGATGGCCGAGATCTACTAGCTCACGAACTCGCGCATGTGGTGCAGGCCGGTGCCCAGAGTGTGGCATCAGGTAAGCTGATGCGCAAACCAATGGTGATTGGGCCGGTTTTCGTGCGACCCCAAGTGCCCAGTATCGAACCTCTCAAGCAGGGTGCTGCGGCGCTAAAGGCCAGCCTTGCGCAAACCTATCACAGCGCCAAGAAGGACATCTATAAGGGCGCTATCAATGGACTGCACAAGGCACGCAAAGGCGCGGTCAGGGGCCTCAAGGAAGCTGCAAATGCTAGTTTGAGTGATCCCATCAGAAGCTTGATGCTCAGCGTCATCGACGGCGTGGATGTGGTGTTCGAATTCCTGATTCAGATTCCGCTCTATGTCTTGGGCATGGCAGCGGGTTTTGGTGAAGGCATCTATGCTCTGATAGAAGGTCTGATCACACTGATTTACGGCATCGTTAAGTGGTTTGTGCTGTTGATCATGGGCTTTATCGACCGTGGCGAACAGTTCAACAAATACAACGCCGATATCATTTCCGGCATCAATGCTATCCCAGCGGGGATTCGCCAAGTCTGGGCCGATTGGGTCGTGCGGTTCGAGAAGGCCTCTCCGGACGAAACCAGTATTCTCATCGGCGAATTGGTCGGACAAATTTTGGCCATCCTTGCCAGCTTCGGCCTGGCTGCATCCAAGGTCGGTCAAGTGCCCAAGCTCACCGTATCAGTGGGCGAGCTGGGCGTTATGCGCGGGGGTGTGGCTGTGGCAGAGACCGTAACCATTGACTTTGCCTCGCATGCCAAGACAGTAGCGGCCTTGGCCGAGATCGGCGTCAATAGCTCACGCCTTGCCGAGGGTGGCGGTAGTACGCCGCCTGCATCGTCTGCTGGTGCAACACACGATCCAGCGCCCAAGCAGCCTGCGAAGAAGCCCGATGCCCATGCTGCCAGTCCGGAGGCCAAACTGGGCCTGAGTGCCAAACAGATGGAAGGCTTGAAGGACCTCCTGGCCAAGCGTCTGGACGAAGCCCCGGTTGATCTGGGTAACAAATGGACCAACGCCACCAATGCGCAGGAGCTGAAGATCGTCAAGGCCAACACCAACATGTCGCAGAGTGCACGGGCGCAGATTCGAGGCTACTTCAACAACCAACGCAACCGCTTTTGGCGTGCCGTGCTCAAAAAGGGCAGTCCTTCAGCGGAGCACTTTAAGTCCCTCGGATTCAAATGGGGCGAGCCTGGTACCGCTCCCTACCTGGAGCTTTCGGATGGCACCAAGATCAAGCTCGACATCGACCACATCATCGAAATTCGGGAGGCCACAGGTACCGCGCTGGATGCGCATAACCTGCGCCTGGCGCCGGCGCGAGAAAACCGTACAGTACTGCGCCTGCTTCATGACCTCGATCCATTCCAAAAGCAGCCATGAAGACTGGGTCTGACATGTTGAATAAAGGTATCGAGTAGTTGGCATATTGACTACAACAGAATGGATTACCGTTCTTGGTTTTTCCATGGAGGTAAATGGGAGTACGGGAATGGTCTTCTAAAATCGTGCTTGGTCAAGTTGAAGGATGACATGAACGTACTTGGACAGGAGGCAGTAGCTGCGAAATCTTCTTTCATTGCGGCACCAACCGGTTTGTTTCAACGCAAATGCGCCTGCGGTGGGGCGGCTGGGATGACTGGAGAGTGCGAGACATGCAAGAGCAAGAAATTCCTTGGGAAGCCGCTGCAGACCAAATTGCGGATCAATGAACCGGGCGATCAATACGAGCTGGAAGCAGATCGTGTGGCGGATCAGGTGATGCGGATGACGGAGGGCGGCTCTATCGAACCGCTGCGACCATCGATTCATGCCGGTGAAGGGGCGGTCGGAAGAATGCCCCTTCTGCAGCGTGCCGAGGAGAGTAACGGCACGTCGGCGACGGAAGGCGACAAGACCAAGGAAGAAGGCAGTCGTTGTCCGAACTGGCGCGGGGACCCGCAGAGCATTTCGAAACGAGCGGGTGAGTTCTATGCGCGCAATCATTTGATTCCGCCATCGCCAGCTACTGTCGAGCGGATTGAGTGCGAGCCGCCTCGTCCAAACGGCAATTACGGCTGTTTCGTCCATTTCAGCGACGGGCTGGTACTGCGCGTGATCGTGCGGGAAACGGATATCGTCGTCGGCACGGGCCCCGGGCCGATCACGACGGAACATCCCCCGCCGGCAACGCCGCTGTGCTTCTACGAGTACTCCTGTCCCGACGGAGACCTCGTGCTGACGGTCAAGAAATGTCAGAGCTCGAAACCGAGCGGTTCGTCAGGCCCTCCCACCGTGGCTCAACGAGCCGCCCTGTCCGGCGCACGGGGTTCGATGACTGCGCCGCCGATGGTGCACGAGGTATTGAACTCGCCAGGCCAACCGTTGGACGCCGCTACCCGCGCCTTTTTCGAGCCGCGCTTCGGCCATGACTTTGGTCGGGTGCGGGTGCATGTCGACGAACGGGCCGCACAATCGGCCCGGTCGGTCCAGGCCGCAGCCTATACCGTGGGACAGGATGTGGTATTCGGAGCAAGTCAGTACGCGCCATATGATTCGAAAGGCCGGCGTCTGCTTGCACACGAACTAGCTCATACCATTCAACAAGGGCACGCGCGACCGCTGAGTCAATCCGATTCGATGAACGGCACGATTACCGCTAATCATGTGCCCATGGTTGAGATGGTGCAGCGGACCGCCTCGCCCGTGCTGCAGCGCACGCAATGCAATTTTTATATCCATGACAGTACGGAACCGACCAAGCTCGGCTGGCTTTGGGAACGATCGGCAGTGGCGCTGGCGTTAGGTGCGAGCGGCGGTTATGCCATCGCGTCGGGAGACAGCATCGAAGAGATGTTGCTTCGCATACTCTCGGTTTATGCCGAGGAGGATTGCGACTGCACGGAAGAGATTCAGTTTTTAAGTCACGGTAGTTCAGGCAATGCTATGTATATCTCCAAAACCGGCGATGAATTTACCATCAAGGATTTTCAGATCCCCGATCTCGAGAAATATGGGGACGGTCCACGTTCCGCTCCCGGTTATCGAGCCTGGTATGACGGATTGACGCTTCGTCAACGACGCCTTGTGGTGCTGCGGCGAACCATTTGCGGATCCGACGCAGAAGTGTATTTCCGATCCTGTGAAGCCTTCCAGGGAAAAAAGGGGCAAGAGTTTGCGAAAGCATCGGCTGATTTTTGGCGATCCAAGGTAATTGGACATACCAAAGTGATCGGTCTCACACAGCCTGGGAAAAAGGTGCTCAAGTCAGGGAAAAATCCTGATTGGTCTGAGACGGAAGGTGTCGGAGGAACAAACCCTAAGTTCTCGAACAAGAGCGCCACCACGAAACCGGAGAAGGACTAACTGCAGATGAAGCCGCTGTCCCGGAGAGCGCCGATTCTAACCGGTTCTCCGGCTCCGGTAGGTCCACTCCTGAAGCGGCGCGAGGAAATGAATGAAAAGGGCGGTAATAAACGACCCATCCGCGCACGAGCTGTAAAAAACAATAGACGGAGTCTGAAATGTCGTCGTTTCCAAACTCTCCCAAATTGCTTAAGGGCGGCCTGGTATTGATCGACCCGGGGACCGCCATGGTACAGCGCATCATCGTGCTGCAATACAACCCCGATTCGCTGAGCCGATCGTTCCAGATCAAAGGAGTTGGAGCGGAAAGTGGTGATCGGTCGGAAGCGCTGCGTCTGAAGGGCCCGCCGGTCGAGACGATCAAGGTGGAGGCAGAACTCGACGCAACCGATCAGTTGGAATTTGCCGATACCAAAGCGACGGCAGTGGGCATCCATCCGCAGCTGGCTGCGCTGGAGATGATCGTGTACCCGACCAGCGGTCAATTGCTCGCTAATAATCGTCTGGCCCAAGCCGGCAAGCTGGAGATCGCGCCGATGGAAACGCCGCTTACCCTGTTTGTCTGGAGTAAAACGCGCGTGGTGCCGGTGAGGCTGACTGAGTTCAGCGTGACCGAAGAAGCCTTCGATCCGGCGCTCAATCCCATTCGCGCGAAAGTCAGCTTAGGCATGCGCGTGCTGACGGTGGACGACGTCGGGTTCAGTCATAAGGCGGGCACGCTCTTCATGAGCTACCTCCAGGTGAAGGAACAACTCGCCGTCCAAAACCAAGGCGGATCGTTGAACGTGCTCGGTATAGGAGCCATCCCATGACGGACACATTGCAATTGTTGCTGCAAGCGGCCCCGCTGAACGCAGTCCTTTTCGCGGCTAACAGTCGCTATCACGGCGTGCCTACGGCGGTGCATACCATGCCTGATGGCACCATGGTGGGCTATGTGCGGCGCCGGTTTATACCACCTCCTGAGCAATTAACGATGTTGCAAGAACACACCCTGGTGCAGGGAGAGCGGCTGGATCATCTGGCGGCGAGGTATTTCGGCGATCCCGAATTGTTTTGGCGTCTTTGCGACGCGAATGCGGTGATGCGACCGGGGGATCTGATTGAAGCGGTCGGCAGCCGGATTCGGATCACGCTTCCTGAAGGAATAAGCGGAGTCACGGGTGCTTAAAGGAGTCCACATCAGTTTGTTAATCGGACCGGCCGTGCCGATCCCGGTGCCGCAAGAGGTGCTGGAAGCCTTGACCAATGTGCAGGTGATCTCCGGTACCGACGACAAGATGAACGGATTCGAGCTCACCTTTGTGCTCGGCACGAGATCGCCTTTGCATACGATCTTTCTGCTATCCGGCGGTTCGCCGATTCCCTTGATCCGCGTCGTCATTGCCGTCGTCATCAACGGGACGACGGAAGTCTTGATGGACGGAGTGATGACCCGTCATGAGATCAAGCCTGGCACGGATGCAGCGCACACAACCCTCATCATCAAAGGCAAAGACCTTACGGCGGTCATGGACTATCTGGAATTCAATATCCCCTATCCGGCGATGCCCGCGGAAGCGCGAGTGACATTGATGCTGGCCAAATACCTTCCATTAGGAATCGTTCCTCTAGTGATCCCAAGCATCCTGATCGATGTGCCGATTCCGGTTGAACGAATACCGAATCAGCGGGGAACAGACCTCAACTACATCCGATGGTTGGCGAAGCGCGTCGGCTATGTATTCTATCTTGAACCGGGACCGGCGGTCGGGACGAGCCTGGCCTACTGGGGGCCGGAGATCAAGGTCGGCGCCCCGCAACCGGCGCTGAACATCAACATGGATGCCCACACAAATGTCGAATCCATGAGTTTCACGTTCGATACCGAGCAGCGGACCCTGCCCATCATCTATCTCCATAATAAAGAAACGAAGGCGATCATTCCCGTTCCGGTGCCGGATATCACCCCTCTGAATCCGCCGCTCGGATTGATTCCACCCATTCCGATACAGACCAAACCGGTTCGCGGCATGGCCAAGTATTCTCCCGTTGAGGCCATCCTGATCGGGCTGGCCAAAGCGGCGAAATCGTCGGACGCCGTCAAAGGAACGGGAAGCCTGGATGTCCTGCGTTACGGGCGGGTGCTTAGGGCACGGAAGCTGGTCGGCGTGCGGGGGGCGGGGCTGGCGTTCGACGGATTACATTATGTCACCAGCGTGACACATACGATCAAGCGCGGCGAGTACAAACAGAACTTTACCCTGTCGCGCAACGGCTTGATCTCAACGCTTCCGGAGGTGCCCGTATGAATGGACTCGACAGTGCGGTGGATGCTCGACAAGGCGATGTGGGCGAAAAGTTCTACGGCAAGTATCGCGGAACGGTGGTGAACAACCTCGATCCCATGCAACTCGGTCGCATCCAAGTCATGGTGCCCGACGTGCTGGGCCTGTCGGTTTCCAGTTGGGCCATGCCTTGCGTGCCGATCGCGGGAAAACAGCAGGGAATGTTCGTGCTGCCGCAAGTCGGGGCGGGTGTGTGGGTCGAATTTGAACAGGGTGAACCGGACTATCCCATCTGGGTCGGGTGTTTTTGGGGAATCGCAGCGGAAGTGCCGGCCTTGGCTCTGGCCCCGCCCCCACCACCGCCGGGACAGAACATCGTGATTCAAACGACCGGTCAAAACACGCTGTTGTTGAGCGACGTGCCGGGGCCGACGGGGGGCATCATGCTCAAGACCACGACCGGAGCCATGATTCTCATGAACGATATCGGGGTGACGATCACGAACGGCAAAGGAGCCTCGATCATGATGAATGGGCCGGCGATCACGATTACCGGTACGCCGGTCAACATCAATAATGGAGCGCTGACCGTGCTGTGAGCGGCGTGTGCCATGGAGCGGAGACCCGGCATAACCGGGTAGATTAGGGACGGAGGATCGACCGATGCCGGGCTTTATCGTTCATCTCGGGGCCACCGTATTGTGCGCCCATGGCGGACAGGCCATGCCGACTTCCCCGAATCCGCGTGTGCTGGTCAGCGGCCAACCGGTGGCGACGCAGCCTACGCCCTATGCAATTGCCGGGTGTCCATTTATGACGGGACCTACTCCCACACCTTGCGTCATGGGACAGTGGCTCACGGCGTCCACCCGCATCTTGGCGGGAGGAGTTCCAGTCGTTCTGTTCGACAGTCAATCCATGTGCATGCCGAACGGAACGCCGTTGATGATTACGTCCACGCAAACACGAGTGACAGGGATGTAACGCTCATGGCACTGAACTATCCCTTTCAATTTGACGGCAGCGGACGCACGGCGATGACCGGCGAGGCGGACCATGTGCGCGATCTGATCGAACAGGTCTTGTTTACGGCTCCGGGTGAGCGGGTCAATCGCCCAACGTTCGGGAGCGGGCTGATGCAACTCGTATTTGCTCCGAATAGCGACGCATTGGCTGCGGCCACACAGGTAAGTGTCCATGCGGCCCTGCAGCAGTGGCTGGGAGATATTCTGATGGTGGAAGGTGTAGAGGTGCGCCGAGAAGACGCGGCCCTTCATGTGAGCGTGCGGTATGTCTTGAGGCAAACTCAGCAACAGAGCATGGTAGAGCTGGTGAAAACACTATGAGCCCGGTGACGCAACTTCACAGCGGCGTGGAGCTTCGTCGAACACTCGTGCGGACGAAGGTCGGAGGCGACGGCAAACCGGTCTTGAACGGCATG
>NZ_JBLYIG010000686.1:0-2904 GCF_049222245.1 Nitrospira sp. BLG_2
GGGAGCCAATCCTCACGCGGCCAAGGAAAGGAAGGCGTATTTCGTTCACGAGTCCGCGTTCGTGGACGAGCCGTGCCGGATAGGCGCCGGGACGAAGATCTGGCATGGAGCGCATGTGATGAAGGGGGCGGAGATCGGCGAGCGATGTAACTTGGGGCAAAACGTCTGCATCGGCAACGACGTCAAGATCGGCAGCAACGTCAAGATTCAGAATAATGTGTCGGTGTATACGGGAACGGAAATCGAAGACGACGTGTTCCTTGGCCCATCCTGCGTGCTGACGAATATCACCAATCCCCGGTCTCAAGTCGTGCGGCATGCCCTCTATGAGAAGACCATCATTAAGCGCGGTGCCACGATCGGGGCCAATGCCACCATTGTCTGCGGGGTCACGATCGGACGGTATGCGTTCATCGCAGCCGGTGCTGTGGTCGCGAAAGACGTGCCGGATTATGCTCTGATGGTCGGGATGCCGGCTAGGCAACAGGGGTGGATGAGCAGACACGGTATCAAACTTCCGACGCCCGATAGGGAAGGGGTTATGGTCTGTCCGGAAAGCAAGTTTCGATACAGGGAAGTCAGCGAGGGAGTGCTCAGGTGCTTGGACCTCGACGAGGAGAAACCATTGCCGGCAGAGATGGCGGTGGGGAAAGTCACTTATGATCAGTTGAAGGAGTCGTAGAGGCACCCCGCCGTGGCATCGAGTTCCTGAGAGGCGAAAATGAAGGATGGTCCGATCGTCCAAGGAGACTGAGCATGGAGTTTATCGACCTGAAAAAACAGTACGAGCGCATTAAGCCCCGCATTCAAGAGCGGATCAATGCAGTGTTGGACCACGGCAAGTTTATCATGGGGCCGGAGGTCACAGAATTGGAGAAACAGCTTGCCCTCTTTGTCGGGAGTAAGCATTGCGTGTCCTGCGCCAACGGCACAGATGCCCTCCTCCTCAGCTTGCTGGCACATGAGGTCGGCCCGGGGGATGCTGTATTTACCACGCCATTTACGTTTATCGCGACTGCCGAAGTGATTTGTCTCCTGGGGGCGACCCCGATTTTTGTCGACGTCGATCCTGATACGTACAATATCGATCCTGCAAAGCTCGAGGAAGCGATCGCCGATGCCAAAAAGGGAATGGCGCGTGGGGCAGCCGTTGCGAAGCCCCTCAACCTCAGAGGCATCATTCCGGTCGATTTGTTCGGCCTGCCGGCTGACTACGACCGTATCAATGGCATCGCCAAACGGTACGGATTGTTTGTGTTGGAAGATGCGGCGCAAAGCCTGGGAGGGAGTTATAAGGGAAAGAGGGTCGGCAATCTTGCAGACATCGCGGCGACCAGCTTTTTTCCGGCCAAGCCGCTGGGGGGCTACGGCGATGGGGGTGCGGTCTTCACGAACAACGACGTGATGGCGGATTGTCTGCGTTCGCTGAGAGAGCACGGCAAAGGTTCGCATAAATACGACAACGTCCGGATTGGCGTGAATGGACGGCTCGATACGCTGCAAGCCGCCATTCTACTGCCGAAGCTTGAGATATTCGAAAGCGAGATCAAGGCAAGGCAAGAGGTCGCGGCGCGCTATTCAACCGCATTCAAGATGCTCATGAAGGTGCCGCATGTGCCGGATGGCCTGTTGTCGGCCTGGGCGCAATACTCGTTAGTTGTGGAAGGTCGAGACCGGTACCTTGCCAAGCTGAAGGAACTTGGGATTCCGACCGCCATTTACTATCCGAGGCCATTGCACTTACAGACGGCGTTTGCGCGCCTGGGTTACAAGGCCGGCGACTTGCCCGTTTCAGAACAGCTGTCAGATCGGATCTTCAGCCTGCCGATGCATCCGTACCTCGATAGGCAGGATCAAGATCGAATTATTGAGGCGGTGAGAAAGGCGCATGCCGAGGTGTCTAGAGATTAGAGACGATATCGCAGGGATCAGTGTTGCCAATCATCTTCGTCCGATGAATGCCCAGGAGACAAAGGGAGCGATGCCGCATATCTGTGTGTGTATCTGCACCTTCAAGCGGCCGGGGATGCTGCGACGATTGCTGGAAAAGCTCGAAGAACAAGACTCGCAGGGGTGCTTCTCTTTTTCAGTGGTAATCGTTGACAACGATCAGGCCGAATCAGCAAGGTCGGTTGTTGAGAGCTTTACAATCGGCTCCTCATTCCAGGTCAGGTACTGTGTGGAGCCGCGGCAGAATATCGCCTTGGCGAGGAACAAAGCGATTGAGAACGCGAGCGGGGATTTCATCGCATTCATCGACGACGACGAGTTTCCGACTTCCGAGTGGTTACGCAGGCTATTCAATGCCTGTAAACAGCATGAAGTCGCAGGGGTGCTTGGTCCGGTCAACCCATACTTCGAGCATGAGCCCCCGGGCTGGGTCCGGCAAGGAAGATTTTTCGAGCGTCCGACTTACCCCACAGGATACCGAATAGGAATGTGGGAGGCTCGAACAGGTAATGTCCTGTTCCGACGAAATATTCTGGCTGATGTACGTGAACCCTTTAGGGCCGAATTCGGGACGGCCGGCGAAGACATCGATTTCTTTCGAAGGATGATGGCAAAAGGAAACGTCTTTATCTGGTGCAATGAGGCAGCCGTCTTCGAGGTAGTGCCTCCGGAGCGATGCACGAAGAAGTATCTCCTGCGAAAAGCGTTGCTGCGAGGGAGTAATTTTCTCAAGCATCCGACGGACCGGGCGAAGAACTTTGCCAAGTCGATTGTGGCAGTGCCTCTCTATGGTATGACGCTCCCGGTGATGTTCTTGGCAGGGAGTCACCACTTTGTACGGACTCTCATCAAATTCTGTGATCATGCGGGAAGACTATTGGCAGTGATCGGGTTGAATCCGGTGAAGGAGCGAGATCACTAGCTGGCGTGTAGCGGGTGGACCAAAAAGGGGAG
>NZ_JBLYIG010000687.1:0-6589 GCF_049222245.1 Nitrospira sp. BLG_2
GAAAGAATAGTTCGATTCTTCTGAGCCTCGTTGGGATGTGGTTGGTGAGTTCAACGATTATGAACCTCGCTTCCGCTGAAATGTATGTCGCGGGAGAGGCGGGAGTCAACTTTGCAGATCGCATCAACAGTATTGCGGGAACAGGATCGCAGGCAGGAGTTCCTGGTCCTTTTATCGATTTTGATCTCAAGAACTCAATCACCTACGGCGGCAAGATTGGATATTTCCCTGGGAACAGTTGGTATGGGATTGAAGGCGAAGTGTTTCATACTACTCCTCATATCAAGAGTTTGCCTGCAACGGCGACCTTACCTGAAGAGCCCGGCATTCATTTCCGTATTACGACCATCGGGGCAAACTTCATTGCCCGATATCCAGGCCGCACGTTCCAACCTTACGTCGGCGCCGGCATTGGAGTGGCAATCGCCCACATCGGAGATACTTCAACCGTACGAAGCGACACTGATACGGCTGCAGCCTGGAATGTACTGGCAGGTCTGCGCGCATTTATCACACCACAAATTGCCGTCTTTACGGAGTATAAGTACACCGGAGCGACATTGGAGTTTGATGAAGCATTCGGTCCCTTGGGTGGGTTCAGCGGCAATTACAGAGCACAGCATGTCCTTGGTGGGTTGTCCTATCACTTCTAGGAAAGGGAGACCGTACATGTCCCGCATGATGGTGCTCTTTTCCCTGCTGTGTGGATTATCGACCTTGTCTGCATGCGCTGAATCCATCCACCAGGTTCAACGAACTGCAGAGTCGCTCGGTATACCTCTTGAGTTAGAGAACCAGATTGATAGGACGGTAGGTTTTTCCGATTTGCAACAAGCTCCCAGTGACTATATCGGGCGAACCGTCATGCTTGGCGGCACGGTCATCAAAGGGAAACGAACAAAGGAGGGCACCGAACTGGAGGTTCTGCAACGGCCGACCGGGGAAGAAGGGAGATTAACAGAAGATCGTCTCCAGTCCGAAGGAAGGTTCTTGGCGGTTCGAGAAACGTTTCTCGATCCTGCCAGTCTCCCCGAAGGCACACCCATTACTGTAATCGGCACCGTGAAAGGGGTGGCGACAAGACAGTTGGATGAAAGCGAATATGTCTATCCGATCTTAGAAGTGAAACATATCATCGACTGGAAAAGTCTCGAGGAGCGAAGGTCAATAAACCCTGGTTTATACTATGGTTCTTACTATCCACCCTATGGCTGGGGCGGGTTTTACCCGTACAGTGGTTTCTACCCTTACAGTTATTGGGGCGGACCAGGTTTCTATCGGCCCTACCCCTATTTCGGTCCAAGATCGTTCTCTCCCGGACCATCATCTCCACCGCCCCCTCCACCAAGCGTTTCACCACGACTCAGGGGCAGGTAAATTCTGATGGCTCAAATGCGTAATCAAGCGAGAATCCTGAACGGATGAAAGAGAATGAGAGCGATGAACAGATTGGGCGTCTTTTTTCTCGCCGTGAAGCATTCGTATGGCTGGGAGCGGCTGGTACCGTTTGCCTTATAGGTGGATGGCCAAGTAAGGCGCAGACGTCCGGGATAGCTCGGTCCCTCTGTGTTGTCCGGCCTGAACAAACCGAAGGCCCGTATTTCATTGATGAGCGCTTGCATCGTTCGGATATTCGCTCTGATCCCACTGATGGTCGAATACTGACAGGGACACCGCTGGCCCTGGTCCTTCAGGTGATGCGGCTCAATCGGGGAGGGTGCATTCCCTTACCGGATGCTCTCGTTGACATCTGGCACTGCGATGCCGAGGGGGTCTATTCAGATGTGAAAGACCCAGGTTTCAACACGCTCGGTCAAAAGTTTTTGCGCGGGCAGCAGGTGACAAATGCCCAAGGCGAAGCACGGTTTCTTACGATTTATCCGGGTTGGTATCCGATCAGAACCGTGCACATTCACTTTAAGGTTCGCACCGTGGCGACAGCCGGGAAAAGCTTTGAGTTTACGTCCCAATTATACTTTCCCGACGAATTGACGGACCGCGTTCACACCGCTCTCCCCTACTCGTCAAAAGGACGGCGTCGAGTACGAAATCAGCACGATTTCATTTTCCGTGACGGAGGTCATCAATTAATGCTGAACCCGTCCCCAGCGAACGGTAGCTATGAAAGTTCCTTTGCCATTGCACTGCGACTTCCTTGAAGAATTCTTTCTGGCTCTTGACTTCGGTAGACAACGAGAGCGACATTGTAATAATCAATGGTGACAGCCATGGACCCGGGGTAATCACATCTCCGCTTATCTTTCCGGTAGTCTCCTCATTCGATATTCCGCACTCGCGCACAACTCACCGCCTCGTCATCACCAAGGAGGTCGATTATGAAGATCTCGCTTATCTTTTTCACCCTATCCGTCGGTCTGTTTAGCGCACAGGCTATGATCTTTGCCAACCCAGCCATGTTACCTACACACCCCGGCTACCCGATGGGCAAAGCTGTGGACCCTGTAACGGGCCAATCAGTGGCCAATGATCCGGGCCAAATCAATATGAAAAACAAAGAGGCTCTCACTAACGCAGCGATCGTGGATGATAATCGCTCCAAACAAGACCTGCTCTTTAATCAAAATGACGAACGTCTCTTGGAAAAGCCTGGGGCAGGACTGCTTCCAAAGGTTGAAGGTCCACATATCACGATTGACCCACCTGTGAAAGAAGGGACGAAGATAAGCGCCGCACCGGAATAACTGAGTGTATTCCGGGCTGACGCTGGGACAACCTGGAGGGTATGCAGCGGACAGCGCCTTGAATTAAGGCGAAGATACGACTATGCCTTCTCCTTACCTTCTTAAGCAACTCGCTTAAGGAACTCGTCCGTTGGTACTTTGAATGGTATTGTCGCGAGCAGACTGTCTTGAAATAGGCGGAACCTCAGGCCTCAGAGCAAGAGAGTCGTGAGAATCTTGAGTAAATGCTGGATTGGAGAGCAGGACTCTTGTTTGTTTCTCTTCTGATTGTTTCGTCTTCTCTTTGCTTCCGCCAGCAGAAGCCGCGACTAATTGCTCAACAGCAGCAGCCATGGCCAATAGTCCTTTGGCAGCCGGAGACTCGGGAGCCGCTTCAACCACTGGCAGAAATCTCCGGACCGCCTGGCTCACATGCGGATCTTCCGGGATCTCACCGAGCAGCGTCAGATCACCGCCGATGTATTGATGGAGAACCTTACGGAGGTACAGAACATTGACCTGAAAACCGTTGGACATCCGATTAATGATCAGCCCGGGTCGAAACGATTGCAGCACGGCCTCCGCTGCATCACGCCCCTCCGCATCGGTAACGCCCGCAATTTCCATGACCTCCTCCACACTCGTGAAGTCTCGGTTGGAGAGAACCTCCGATAGAGGACTTCGCGCAAGAAAGCATGCCAATACACGGCGAATTGCCGCCAATTTAATGAATCGGTAGAGATCCAGCACTGAGGTTGGTTCCGGAGTGGCCACGGCCAGATGAAGGTCAGCCATCAAGAAAAAATCGAGGGCGTGGTAATTGGTGCCGGCTCCGATGTCGATCACCACGATATCCACATCAAGATCCCGAAGCTGTTTCATGAGCCGCTTCTTGCGAGCATACACCATGTTGGCAGTTGCCAAGGTATCGCCGGTGCCGGCAATGAGGCGGAGAGCGGGACAGATCGTGACAGGAATAGCGACATCGTCCAGTCGGCCGACCCGTTTATTGAGAAAATCCGTCAAGGTTACCGACGGATTCAATTCCCCGAACATGATGTGGACATCGGCACCACCTACGTCGAGATCGGCCAGAATGATCCGTCTTCCACGTTTTGCCAGTGCCAATGCGAGATTGGCTGAAACCACGCTCTTGCCCACCCCTCCCTTGCCGGATGCCACCGAAATGAGCGTCCCCACTCGTCTTTCCTTTCGTTACGATGAAGTCATTGTACCGGCGGAGAGACAAAAGAAAAGGAAATGCACGATTCCAAACCGCTGTGGCATGGTAACCGAAGTCGGGAAACATGTGTCGGCATATCGTTTACACGTGAACTGCAGCTCAAGATAAAATCCATCATGGCCACTCCATCAACCTAGGCCATGGCGTATCCGGCGAAGAGATTGTGATATCCTCTCCCTCGCTGAATGAGAGCGGAGGAGGCGCGCCCACATGAGCATGCGAAAGGCCAAAATCGTCTGCACCATCGGACCGGCAAGTAGTTCGCCGGCCATCGTCAATCGATTGATTGAGAGCGGCATGGATGTCGCCAGACTGAATTTCTCGCACGGCACTCATGAATCGCATGCGACAGCCATCACCGCCATCCGAAACGCAGCCGCACAGCGAGGATCAGAGGTGGCCATTATCCAAGATCTCCAAGGTCCGAGGATCCGGGTGGGGCAAGTTCCGAAGGCAGGAATCGAGGTGCGGCCCGGTCAAACGGTACGCCTACACACATCGACTCCGCATCATGGGCACCGGGATGCACAATCCGCCGCGCTCTCCCCTCTTCTCGAAATTCCGGTTACCTATTCATCGCTCGGGCGCGATCTCCAGGTAGGAGCGCGTGTATTGATCAATGACGGACTCATTGAACTGATCACCGAGCGCATCGCGGATGATCTTGTCTACTGTACCGTTCTTGCCGGCGGCACGATTACCTCGCACAAAGGCATCAATTTGCCGGGCACCCACGTCAGTGCCCCTACCCTTACCGAGAAGGATCGGGACGACATTCGTTTCGGAGTCGAACAGGGCGTTGACTACGTGGCCCTCTCCTTTGTACGAGGTCCGCAAGATATTCGCGCGGCGCGAACACTGCTGGCTGAACACGGAACCACCACCCCGATCATCGCAAAGATCGAACGGGCCGAAGCCGTGGCGACATTGGATGAGATCTTGGAACAGGCGGACGGTGTGATGATCGCCCGAGGAGATATGGGCGTCGAAATGGGACCGGAAGCGGTGCCGCTTCTGCAAAAACGGATTATCATCGAAGCGAACCGCCGGCGCCGTCTGGTCATCACCGCCACCCAAATGCTGGAATCGATGACGCAGGCCATTCGTCCGACGAGAGCGGAAGCGTCGGACGTTGCCAACGCATTCTTTGACGGCACTGACGCCCTGATGCTTTCGGCTGAAACAGCCGTCGGAGCTCACCCGGTTGAAACGCTTCAAGTCATGGATCGGATTATTCGCGCGGCGGAAGAAGGTACCGAGCAGGGGGTCGTGTTCAAACGCCAGGCCGACTTGGAACATCTTTCGATCTCAGAATCCATATGTGCCGCTGCCTCTTTTGCGGCGAGGGCGACCGACGCAACCGCGATCGTTGCGTTCAGCGAAAGCGGGACCACGGTTCGTCTTATCTCCAAGCAACGGCCGAGCGCCCCGATCTTCGCATTCACTCATGCCGAAGCCGTCAAACGGCGCCTGGCGCTCTATTGGGGAGTCCGTTCGTTCATCATGCTGCGTATCGGGGAAACCGATCCGCACATCCGTGAAGCCGAACAACGACTCAAAGCAGAAGGGCTGGTCAATAAAGGAGATAGGGTGGTGATCGTATCCGGGACTATGGCGGCACAAATAGGCGGCACGAACTTGCTGAAGCTCCATGAGATTCGATGAATCGGTTCTAACCTGGAAACGCAATACCATACGAGCGGCAGCCGACAAAACCTACGAGGACCAATAGCTGTGAGCGTGGAGTTGCTTTCTTGTGCGGGCAGTCTCTTGTCTCTCACGGACTGGTCGAATCGCTGTCTGAGAATTCTTCTTCTGCGTATATTCCCTCGGTCGCCATCAAAAACTCTTGATTCCATTCGCTTGAACGAGCTAGTCTAGCGCCACTGACCAGGTTGAGGCGCGATGGAACTCTACTCGCCGTATCGTCATCATCCTTTCTCTGCTTTGCACAAGTCGAGTCCCTAGGGGAATTGCCAGGTCGTACACATACGACCAGGTGATACAAGCTAGCGGGCGGATGAATTATCGAGGAGGACTTTTGTAGGAAGAGAGGCATTCACTTCAACCACTTGAGGAGGCAACTATGGGGCACCACAAGATCGGTCTCATTATTCCACATCCCGAAGATCAGAAATGGGACTCGGTCTGGAAGCTGTTCCGTACGCCCAACCTCAACCTTCCTACCCTCGCCGCTCTCATCCCGGAGGATGAGTGGGACATCGAAATCCAGGACGAAATCGTCGGGCCTCTTGACTTCACACGCGACTACGATTTGGTGTTCATTACAGTCACAACCGTCGTGGCCATTCGCGCGTATGAGGTCGCTCGTCTCTTCCGGGAGCGTGGCGCCAAGGTTGTACTCGGTGGGATTCATCCTTCGACCATGCCTGACGAAGCCGTCAAACATGCTGATGCCGTCGTCATCGGGGAAGGAGAGCTGACCGTCCCGCGGCTGCTGGAGGATTTCAAGAAAGGCAAGATGCAACCGCAATATCGCATGCCGTACATGGTCGAGCAATGGGACGAAAAGCCTCCCCGCTGGGATCTGTTACCGCCAGGTTATATGTTCCGGGACGCGCTGACGGCGACCAGAGGGTGTAATTATCGATGCACTTTCTGCTCCATTCATTTGGCTTTAGGAGGCGGTCAGTATGGGTTCCGG
>NZ_JBLYIG010000688.1:0-2861 GCF_049222245.1 Nitrospira sp. BLG_2
GATCCGCTCTTAGTCTCGGGGTCGTATGTGCAATGGAGTTCGACGACTTCACCGGTCTGGGGGTCCTTTGTCGCGCTCACACATTTGATGATGTACCCGTAGCGCAGCCGGACTTCCCGGCCAGGCGCCAGGCGGTAAAACTGTTTCGGTGGGTCTTGCATGAAATCATCCTGCTCGATGTACAGTATCCTCGAGAAGGGAACCTTTCTCGTTCCCGCGGAAACATCCTCGGGATTATTCACGGCGTCGAGTTCCTCGACGACACCTTCCGGATAGTTGTCGAGTACGACTTTCAACGGTCGGAGCACCGCCATCACGCGTGGTGACCGCTTGTTCAAGTCCTCTCGGATGAAGTGCTCGAGCAGTTGCATCTCGACAATTGCATCGCGCTTCGCGACGCCGATATGTTCACAAAAGGCACGAATCGCTTCAGGAGTCACCCCTCGGCGACGGAGGCCTTTCAAGGTGGGAAGGCGCGGATCATCCCAGCCCGCCACGAATTCCTTATCGACCAGTTCGAGAAGCTTGCGCTTACTCATCACAGTGGAGGTCAGATTCAGTCGGGCGAATTCGATTTGCTGCGGACGATGCGGAGTGCCCGCTTCGGCAACGACCCAATCGTAAAGGGGACGATGATCCTCAAACTCCAGTGTGCAGATGGAGTGGGTAATTCCTTCAATGGCATCCGACAGCGGATGCGCAAAGTCATACGAGGGATAGATGCACCATGCGGTTCCTGTCCGATAGTGGGTGGCATGCCGGATCCGATAGAGGATCGGATCCCGCAGATTGATGTTTGGGGAGCCCATATCGATTTTGGCCCGTAGGACATGGGCTCCGTCGGCAAATTCTCCGGCTCGCATGCGGGCAAAGAGAGCCGCATTCTCCTCGGCGGATCGAATTCGATACGGACTGTCACGGCCCGGGGCGGTGAGCGTGCCGCGGTATTCTCGAATTTGATCCGCCGTCAGACTGTCGACGTAAGCTTTGCCGTCCTTAATCAAAACAATGGCGAAGGCATAGAGCTGTTCGAAATAGTCCGATGCATAGAACATCTTGTCGTGCCAATCAAATCCCAACCACCGGACGTCTTCCTGTATGGCTTGAACGTACTCGGGGTCTTCGGTAGTGGGGTTCGTGTCGTCGAATCTCAGGTGGCAGACTCCTCCGGAAGCCTCCTGCGCAATCCCAAAATTAAGCACGATGGACTTGGCGTGACCGATGTGGAGATATCCATTGGGCTCAGGAGGAAATCGTGTGACGACTCGTCCGCCATGCTTGCCTGCGGCGCGGTCGGCTGCCACGAGATCCCGAATAAAATTCGAGGAGGTTGAAGGCTCCGGGGTGCTCATGAAGTCTTGTATGAATGTATCGGCATGGTCATGTGTAAGCGATAGCCAGCTTAGAGTTCTACCATAGACAGGCCGACGGGAGGAATGGGGAACCGCTATGCAGAGGGCTCGGTGGCAGAAGTGTCCGATCTTGGAGCCGGCATGACGTTGAAATCCTTTTGGGCGATGAGATGGCCTTCCATGCGTAGTCGGAATTCATACCGACCGGGTGCGGGAAAGATTAACAGGGGAATATTGATCCCAAAATCTGAAATCTGAAGGCGATCGCCGATCTCGATGTTGGGAAGTGTGGCCCGGCAGACCAATTGTTCAGTGTTGAGGTAGATCAAGTCAATATCAAAATGGTACAGACCTTCTGTATCGGTGAGGCAGAAGTAGAGGCCCATCTGCTGATGTTGGAACGGAAATGAAGCGGCCTGCAGATGGGTGAAGATCCCGATCAGGCTTTTCTTTTTCGTGAGGCTGTCTTCGATCACTTGGTCGCAGACAAGGAATGCTTGGACGGTAGGTTTTGGTATCTCGGTCATAGGTGCCATTCTAGAGAAAGGAGGGATAAGGGTAAAACGGTTCTCGCTTTTCAGCAGAGATGAGGAAGGCGCATCGTCTTCTCTGGGAAGATGGAATTTAGAAGTGGAAGAGTGTGCGGAAGACGAACATGATCAATCGAGAATGGCCGGGCCGCCTCGAGCTTCCACGATGTTTCCGAACAGCGTCATGCCTGAGCCGATCCGGCAGTAGTGTGGAGTGATCTCTACCAGCATCCCCTTGTGCGAGTACAGCCGCCCACAGAAAATGTCGACTCTGTACTCCGATGCCATTCGTGCTTCGAGCACGACATGACTCGACTGCAGATCCGTCACAAGAACAGAAGAAGCATCAACCTGCGAAGAGCGTTGACCGATCGGAATATCAACAGTAAATCGTCCGCTACCGTTCAATGTGAAAACGTTTCTACGCAGATGCGCGATACGGACGCTTTCTTCGTCATAAAGATCAAGGGTGACGAGAAGCAGCCCATGTTCCGGTTTTACCTCAATGACGAGTTGCTCTTTCCCATGAATCCTGACGACACCGTTGGTGCTTCGGAAAATATTGGATCCGATACGAAGTTCGAGTCCTGGTTTGGGAAGCACTCCAACCGGAGCTGTATAACCAAGAGATTCGATCCTACGGAACGCCGTCGGATCATCCATAAGCAAGCGCCTCTTCTACATCCTTTGGAGGTTCACAAATCTCACACGGAACTCTATCAAAACATAAGCGAAACTAGGCTTTCTGGTCTGTTCTGTCAAGAGCGACTGAAGCACGAATCATCAGGAATATGGCTCCCTGCAAATGGCCCAAAGAAGGGAATCTCTTCCAAAGCAGCAGCGCTTCGTTGCAAACGGAAAACCGCTTATGCTACGGTCCACTCTTTAGACCGTTCTGGATGGTCCCATCGTCTAGCCTGGCCTAGGACGGAGCCCTCTCAAGGCTTAAACACGGGTTCGAATCCCGTTGGGACCACCA
>NZ_JBLYIG010000689.1:0-2948 GCF_049222245.1 Nitrospira sp. BLG_2
GATAACAAGCTCCCTCCGCGTAACCTTCATAGTGTGCATGTCGATGTCTGGCGTTGCCGATCCCGACCGGATGCGCCATGGCCAAGGCGACTGCTCGGCCGAACGAGCTGAATCCCTTGTTCAGAATCGGGCCTCCCACGCAGGCCGCTTCGGGGTGTTCTTCAAGAAGCTCCACACACGCCCGAAGGTAATCTCGCGCGTACTTGGTATGCGCCCCGAGAATCGCCACGTACCGTCCGCGCGCCGCTTCGATCCCTTTGTTCATGGCCGAAGGTGTTGTTCGAGACAAATTGTCAATGAGCCGGATGCCCGCAGTGTCATCTGCCATTCTTGCCACGATATCGCGGGTTCCGTCCTCGGACATACCATCGACAACCAGAATCTCGAACTCCCCGCGTGGAGTATCTTGGTCAAGGATGGTCTCGAGAGTTTTCGCGATGTACTTCCGCTCATTTCGACAGGGGATGATGACGGATACCTGCGGCGAACTTGATCGACCTTCAATCGAGATGGTGGAGATCATTCCATCCTGCCCACGGCAGAAAGCAGTTTATCGCTGTGCGAAGTCTTCAGATGCCATGGAGCGCAAATCGCTCCAATTTCTATCGGCGGGAATTCCTGGCAAAGGACACTATCGAAATTTGGAATGGGACCATAATCTTATTGATCGAGTTGCTGAACGCGAGGCAGGCTCTGCAAATCACGATCGATGTAGCCACCTTCTGTCGATATTTCAGATAAGCATCGGATCAGACTGTCGCTAACATAGTCCACTTCCATATCGGTCAAAGATGCATCTAGAGGCAAATTGAGCACTTCGCCGCCAATCCTCCCGGCGTTCGCATACTGATCCTTCGAGAGATATGGCGGAAACTTAAATAAGGTTCCTGTATCCACACCCTGTCGTCGTAGAGCAGTCTGGATGGACGCGCGCAAATGCGCAGGTACGCGAATCGTATAGTGACTCATCGCATAGTGGGAGGTGCGAGGAAGCGCGAGACCGACTACCCCTCCGAGGTTACGCTGATAGCGATTCGCCAAATTGATTCTTTGGTCGTAGAATTCCACGCTGTGCTCCAGGTTGTAGATGGCTAGCTTTCGGTCAAGGTAGGTTGTGGGCATACGCCACTCTTCCGACGCGTTCTTATCGTTATGCCAATCAGAAGGAAAGGTCTCGGGACCAGAAGGGCGTTTTCTGAATATTGATGAATACCTGTAAATTCCTCTAGCGTGCGCTAGTGTTCTTAGGCCAATTTCAACACCTCTTCTAATCGACAACAAGACGTCAGCCTGCCGCAGATTGGCATCACGCCGGCTCTTTATCTCATCGGCAAACTCCTTCGCTCTGCTGAGCATTAGCCCGCCAAATCCTGAATACAGGCATTTCCCAATACCAAAGCTCATCACAATGCAGTCATTGTGCTTGACCCGCTCGCATAAATGTTTCGTCGGAAGAGTCATGGCAGTGTCAATAATCTTTAATTCAGGTGCAACAGCGAAACGGTATGACTCATAAGATTCTCCGTACATCTCGCAAAGAACAATGGCATAACGCTCGCCATTCTCTGCTGGGATAGACTTGGGATCCATCAAGAAACCATTTCTTTCTGTGTCGACAAGTTGGAATTGATAACCAGAACGAGCCATGGCTTCATGTACGACTTGACAGGTATAGACTGGACCTATGACCACCGTCTCTGGTCGAACTACAGACCTTAGGGCCCAGCAGATGCCTGCACGAGCAGATGGCAATAATGCCGCGTGAAGACCGAACAGCTCGCCATAAGCATTTTCGAGCGCTTCGACTGAAACGGTCTTGGACTGACAAAGCACCGCACGCAGGACAGCGCTGATCGCGAAAGGGGGCCTATGTCTTGGGATCATCTTGTTGGATCTCTTCAGTGCCCATACCGACTGACTCCTGACATGGCATTTTCGTGGATGGACACGGCTGCAAGGGTAAAGCAGTTGTCCTCTTCGCTGAAAGTAAGCAGGTCAAGACACCTATCGCCTTCAGAAGCCCCCGATTGCTAGGTTTCAGTCTAAGGGCATTGTTCATGCACCACAGCGTAGCCCGGTTCACCAATGGACCCAATAAAGGATGCGGAAGGAATACTCTATGAATCGCCCGTGCCTCGAAGCCTGCCTTAGTTTTGAACAGATGAAGTCCCTTTTCCGTATCATCAAATTGTATGGAACTCAGTCCCGCGCTTACTCCTCGGCATTTCTTCTGTGTCAGAAAGTAAGAAAGCTCCCAAAACAACAATGCGTCATTTGGCCTCAGGTGAAGAAACTCATTCGCCCCGAAGGGTCCTTCGTTGATAGCCCAATCCTGAACTAGCGTGATAAAGACAAATGCGGCCAGACTGTCGTGACTCCATGCACCGAGGATTACGTGGCCAGGGCGACGAGCCCTCTTACCAAAGCGCGAATTGAATTCTTTCTCGGTTCCATCGCTTAACCCCACTCGAGACCGTGAGTCACAAAACGGCTTCGCGCCGTGCCGGATACACTGGTCGGGCGAACTGAATTCACTCTTGAATTCCTTAAGTCCTCGCTTAACATTCTTGCGCATCGAATGAGGAAGCTTGTCGAATGCATATGAGCGATCCTCGCACACATACCACCAGGCATTGGCGGAATGATTCTCATCTGGTTTCACAATATAGCTTGCAACGGCTGCTGGTGCTTTGACGAGCGCTTCTCTCACTACCTCACGGGCAGGCGTAGATAAGTCCAGATCATTCACCCGAACCAGTCCAAAGCTTTCGTGTTTATTCCAGAAATCCCCATTTGCAGTTTGCACGACGCGCGCCCCGCACCTTGTCAACTCGGAGGCATATTCACTCCAGGATAAGGACTTTTCTTCCGTTGGCGATATCATATGCTGTTGCTCGATCACTTGAGAGACTCCACATCGGTAGTGAGTAACTGTTCGATCCATCGCT
>NZ_JBLYIG010000690.1:0-4014 GCF_049222245.1 Nitrospira sp. BLG_2
GCCGGAAAGGGCGTGACGCCCTTCATCGGTGATCGAAAAACTGTCGTACGCGAAAAAGACATCCCGTAGTCCGGCTGCCACCGAAGCGACCTGCTCCGCACGAATTTCAGCCAGCTGGCGAGCCGCCGCGCCGGAATCCGCTTTTGCGATCATCGTGTTGGCATGGCCGGCTCCGCCTGGGCTACCTGCATTCCCGGCACTTCCACCGAGCCGCTCTTCCGAAGGATTGCGATCCAATCCTCGTAAGCCGTTCGAATCATCACCTCCGGAGAATGACGTATCTGGAAAACTTGGACTGGTCCCTTCTTTCGCCACTCCTCCCTTGCCCATCCCTCCTCGGGCCATCTCTCCTTGCAACGCGTGGGTATCCCCTCCCGATCGGACCGCCTTCTTCGAGCACGCTGGAATTCCCAGTACGATGATACCGAGAATCAACGGCAAGTAGCTGGCTGGCAACGTTTTCATTAGATTCCTTACTTCCTGTGAAACATCGCCCATTTTTCTTACAGCGAAGGACGATTGTCGTAAATGCCTTCCTGGATATCTACGATGCCGGGGACCAGGACGGTGCGCTATTGTGAGTCCCGGTAAACGTAATGCGCTCGAGGTCTTTCCCGTCCGCATTGATCATGTAGATCTGGCTCTTCCCGTCCACCGTCGAGCTGAAGACAAGATGCCGTCCATCCGGAGACCAGGACGGAGAATCATCCACTCCCAGTCCAGTCGTTAATTGCAGATGTTTCTGACCATCGGGAGTGGTCACACAGAGTTTGTACTCTTTTTTGGGAGTCCGGCACACGTAAGCGATCCAATTCCCCCGAGGCGACCAAGCTGGCGCCGCATTATAATCTCCATCAAATGTCAATCGACGCACATTGGATCCATCCGCGCTCATGAGGAAAATTTGCGGTCCTCCGTTTCGATCTGACGTAAATGCGAGCTCCCGACCCGAGGGAGACCATGAGGGAGATAAATCCCCGGCGGAATTCGTGGTCAGCCGCTGAACGATTTTTGTGTGGGTATCCAAACGGTACAATTCGGCGTTACCTTCATGGCTTGACGAGTAGGCCAGCGTCTTCCCATCGGGAGATAACGTTGGGGTAATGTTCAACCCGCCTTGCGTAACGAGTGTCCAACGTTTTCCCGTGGCAAGCTCGATCATATCGATATCCTGCGTGTTCCGATTGCGGTATGTCGTGAAAACCAAAAACCGACGATCCGGGGACCAGCGGGGCATCAGGTTCAAGAACCCGTCGGCTGTCAACTGACGCGGCTCGTATCCGTCGTAATCCATCACGAATAACTCGCGAGCCGTTCCCAGCTCGGAGACATAGGCAATCTTCGTCCGTGCGATTCCAGGTTCTCCGGTATAGCGAAAGACCAATTCATCCGCAAACCGATGAGCCATAAGACGGGCAACCGATGTCGAACCAACATATCGTTTCCCGCCTACGACTTCATTGCTGCCGGTATCATACACGTAACCATCCATGTTGATATCAGCATCCTTGCTTCCACTCTTGATCCCCGCCTTACCCCAGACAATGACCGATACCCCGTTCTCGGCGGCTTGTTTGAAGGAAGCATCGGGCTCCGTCCCAAGATGACTGACCTTGATGCCAAGACTCGGCAAATCGACGAGGGCGAAGACAAGCGAGCGTCGCACGTCCGACTTGAGGACCTCCTCGATGCGCGTGCCCAACTTGACGCGTCCCTCGGGTGACTCCGACCCTCCCATGTTTTCAATCCCGGCAATCCCAAGTGGAATCTTTTGAAAATCCGGTCTGGTTGCTTCAAGAAATACATCGGCGGCACCGGATTCAATGATCCAAGCGACGCCGATCGATACACACAGGCTGACAAACACGATAGCTCGAAACGTCATGGTTTACCCTTGTGGCTCTCCGACGGTAAAAGTGAAGTGGGCATCAAAATACGGGTCGGAGATATCCGGCGGAAACATGGGCAATGGGTTTGCGCTCAGAACCGCTCGCTTGCCGGCTAAATCATAATACTCGTTTCCTGAAGATTGTTCGATCGTTACGCCGGTAACCGATCCGTTTTTATGAAGTCTGAACTGTATGATAACGACGTAGGCTTGGCTGGCCAGATCTAAGGGCGGGGCATTCCAGGAATTGCTGATTCGCTGTCGCACAAGCGCAAGATATGCATTGGAACCCTGAACCATCCCTGGAACCTTCAATGCGGTGTCGACAGCCTTAGCGTTCTGGGCCTTTGCTTCAGCTTGAGGAGCAGGTCTTGACGGTACTTCCGTCAAGGGTGCTGCTGCTTTGGGCACCTCAAGTTTCTTGATCTTCTTCAGTTCCTCGTCCAGTTCCTTCGCCAAATCTTCCGTCAAGGAGGAGGATTGAGCCGAAGCTATCAGCCTTTTGGGGGTGGCGGTGTCTTTGGTTTCCGTAAGGACCGGTACATCGGGCAGCTTGATCATCGGTGATTTCCTCGGCTTGTCCTCCGGACTGATGTCGCCGCGCTTGGGGGCATCCGGAGGCAACTCAATATCTTTCATGATATCGTCCATGAGATCATTCGACGATTTTGCCGGGAGTACCGGAGGGACGGATGCGACCTTCGCAGGAGGAAGCGACACAGGCGCCGTCTTCATGGGAGGAGCAGGGTTAGGTTGTTCAATAGATTTGAGTGGCTCAACTGGTTTTGATTGCTCGATGGGCTTTGGCCGCGCGATGGCTTTGGCTATAGCTTTGGATTGCTCGATAGGCTTAGCCTGCTGTACCGGCTTGGACGGTTCTATCTCTTTCTTGATTGGCTGACTTTTCTGGGGTTCAACAGCCCTTTCGGGAAGAGTCGGCAAACTTGCGAGGGAAATCTCCATGGACGACAGAGGGCGCTCGCCATGTCGCGGGAGTCGAACCCAGGCCACCATCGCCAGTATGCCGATATGGAGCACCAGAGAGACGACGACGGCAAAGCCTAAGCGACGAGTCAGTGTCGCCTGCCATTCATCATCCGAGACCATGCCGGCCGATGCCCAAGCCTGCACTGTGGACCTTATCCTACTGGTTGTGTTGGGATGGCGTACCCTCACTGACACGTTCTGGTCCGGTGGGATCAGTCACCATGCCGAGTTTCTCGATACCGGCCTTTTTGATTCCATCCATCACCTGAACCACAATTCCATACGGCACGTCGCGGTCGGCGCGTAAATATAATGAGACATCGGCGTGCTCATCTTTCATCATGCGCAGTTTACGCTCCAGTTGAGCCACGCTTACCTGATCTTTGTCGAGATACAGGCGTTGATCCTTTTCGATCGTCAGCACCGCTCGGATCTCCGGCTTGATCGTGTTCGATGCTGAAGTCGGCAACTTGATGTCCATGCCTCGGTAGAGCATTGGTGCCGTAACCATAAAGATCACCAGAAGCACAAGCACAACATCCACGAGCGGAATCACGTTGATCTCCGCTAAAAATCGACGCTGTCTCGTCTCAAAAATCATCCCTTCGCTCCCACGGGAACCGGAGCGACAGGTTTCGTTTGGGCTGGAATCAAGGCCAAGAGCTCCACCACGACCGAATCCATGTACATGGCAGCACGTCTGATACGTACCAAGAAATAATTATAGGCGACGACGGCAGGAATCGCGGCAAACAATCCGGCTGCAGTCGCAATTAAAGCTTCGGAGACGCCAGGAGCCACAGCCGCAATGCTGGCTGTGCCTTGTGTGCCGATTTCTCGGAATGAGTCGATAATACCCATCACCGTACCCAGGAGGCCTATAAACGGACAGATATTTCCAGTCGTCGCAAGAAACGGAAGAAACGATTCCAACTTGGCGATTTGACCTTGAGCAAGATGGGCCGCCGTCCGGTCCATCACATGGCGATCATACGCGACGGTGCAGTATGGAGATAGGGGCTTTTGAAGCCAAAACACATTTGTCCGCGTTACTGGAACGGGTGAGCAAGGGAGAAACGATCACGATAACCAGGCATGGCGTTCCAGCCGCGATGCTGGTTCCCGTGGAAGGAGCAGGG
>NZ_JBLYIG010000691.1:0-1771 GCF_049222245.1 Nitrospira sp. BLG_2
GCAGTGCTTCCGCGCGGGAGGAAATCGAGAAGTTGCAGCAACAAGCTGCATCAATGGAAGCCAAGGCAGCCCAAATCGAGAACGATCGTGAACAGCTCCGCCAGGAACAGGCGCGATTGGCCGAGACACTCGATCAGGAGCGGGCTGCCAAGGAATCGAAGGACGCGGAGATCAAGCGGCTTACGCGAACGCAGGAAGAGTTATCCAAGTCGCTCCAAGACGAGATCTCCAAGGGCAATATCACCGTCCAGCAAGTACGCGACCGCCTCACCATCAAAATGGTGGACCGGGTCTTGTTCGACTCCGGTCAGGCAGAGGTGAAACCGGCCGGCCAGAAGGTGCTGAAACAGGTCAGCGATCTCTTGAAAACCGTCAGCGACAAACAGATCCGAATCGAAGGCCACACGGACAATGTGCCGATCAGCGTCAAATTGCAGAATCGTTACAAGACGAATTGGGAACTGTCGACGGCACGGGCTACGGCGGTCGTGCGTTATTTGATCGACCGAGGTGACGTGGACTCCCGTCATCTCTCCGCGGTCGGCTATGCGGACACGCAACCCGTCGCTTCGAACGATACCGATGAGGGACGATCAGCCAACCGCAGGATTGAAATCGTGCTGTACCCCAAGGGCATTAAAGAAGCTGCCGACCAGATCGAAATCAGTACGGAGGAATCGCAGTAGGGGAAAGAGCTTCTTAAGGCAATGGGTTGGACCTGAAGACGTCGGGATCCCTTTGTAGCGTCACAGCTCCTACGCTTCAGCAGGATCGGAGAAGTTGGTCTTCATGACAGGTGCTGATTCGAACGAGCTGCCGAATTCTTCGCAGAGGCAACAATTTTTGGGGTTTTCGTCATCACATCGGCATTTTGTGCGCGATGGAGCAGTGCATGATCCATGAGCACAAGGGCCATCATGGCTTCGGCGATCGGTGTGGCGCGTATTCCGACGCAGGGGTCGTGGCGGCCGGTGGTTTCAACCATCACGGCATTGCCTTGTTTATCGATTGATCGGCGCGGCACACGGATGCTCGACGTCGGCTTGATGCCGATCGTCACGGCAATGTCCTGCCCGGTGGAGATGCCGCCCAGAATGCCGCCGGCGTGATTCGTGACAAAGCCGTCCGGTGTCAGTTCGTCGCCGTGCTCCGATCCTCGTTGGGTCACCGACGCAAAACCTGATCCGATCTCCACTGCCTTTACCGCATTGATGCTCATCATGGCTGCCGCCAATTCGGCATCCAACTTTCCATACACCGGGGCACCCCACCCGACCGGCACATGCTCGGCTACGGTCGTAATTCTGGCGCCGACCGAGTCGCCTGCCTTTCGCAGATCATCCATGAATGATTCCAGCTTGGATACGACATCGGGATCGGCTGAGAAAAACGGATTGTGACCCACCGCATTCCAATCTTTGAAAACCAGTTCATGAGGACCCAACTGGCTCAGATAGCCACGAATCACGACACCATATTTTTCCCTGAGCCACTTTCTCGCAATGGCGGCGGCGGCCACACGGACAGCCGTTTCTCGTGCCGAGGCACGTCCTCCGCCTCGATGATCGCGAATACCGTATTTCTGCCAGTAGGTATAGTCTGCATGCCCGGGTCGAAAGGTATCGATCAAATTTCCATAATCGCGGCTGCGCTGATCTTCGTTGCGGATCAACAGCGCGATCGGCGTGCCGGTCGTCTGTCCTTCAAACACGCCGGAGAGAATTTCAACGGCGTCGGGCTCCTGTCGCTGGGTGACATGGCGAGAAGTACC
>NZ_JBLYIG010000692.1:0-3129 GCF_049222245.1 Nitrospira sp. BLG_2
TTCACCAAAGGAGGCCTACCGCCATCCAAACGTGAGCCCCGTGGACCATGCAGTGGCAACACCTTACGGCGCCATTCCGCGTCAATTCTAGAGGGATCTCGCCTAGCCGAGGTGGGTGAGGGGACTCATAAATGCTTGATAGGTTAGTGGCCGAACTAAAGAAAAGGAGCCATTCGCTTGTCCTCTGAGGTGCGATACGGCGCGATACGATGAGCCGGCGCCCTCAAGAGATAGCTGCCTTGCAGATCGAGACTCGTTTATCGCTTTGTACCTATGATGGTGATGACACGCACTTGGTCAAATGCGTGGGAGGGCACCGCATACCGGCAGATGGTTTGATGACCAGACGATAGGTCACAGACGACCGGCCTTTTTCAGGTTTTGCTGCACCTTTTCATATGGTATCGGCCGTTCGGCTCGACGCTCATACCATCGTGCAACATCTATCAGGTCCTCCTTGAGCGCTGGGTTGGCAAAGAGATGTTGCAGAACAGCCTCGCGCTGCGATCTCGGCAAGGCTTCAAAGGCCGTAAGGAAGACTTCGGCCGTTGCATCTGCTGCTCTCATGGTGATTCCTCCTGGGCAGTTTTTCACAAATATTGATACGTTCATATCCTCAATGATCTCTTTCAGTCCTCTCTCTCCCGAACAACTCCATACCAAGCCCAGCGGGGTTTAGAATGGCGAGCGGTGGCGAAGGTACTCCGCTTAACGTTCTTGCTGTTATTTCGGTCTGGACCATGAATTTGGCAGACGGATCCCATCCAGCTTGGCGCGTAGGTCATCAATGACAATGCGGGCATCAGTTTCTTTCGTGAAGTCCTTAAGAGCGATCCATCTTGCCAATACCGGGGAAAGATTCATCCAGTTCTTGCCATTGAAATCCACATCACACACCAGACGCCCTCTATCGACTCTAGGCTGAGGCTAATTCCACCTGCTTGCCTAAGACCATTCGTGCGAGTTGGTTCCTTACCAGCGCGCCGGACAGACTATCAATCTCGCGAGCATCGTATCCGGTCGGTCGAATGCAAGTTCCCTTTTCCGGCTGCCATCGCCAGTTGGGGCTTGCCAATCATTCAAAATAACGCAGTGCGCCGATATCACTTAGACTTACGCCGTTTTCGTGTCACTTTCGCACGTGGCTATCATTAACCGAAGTTGAAGTTCTTTTCAAACCAGGTTGAAGATCAACACGTGTGGGATGAACGAATTTATGACAGCTTGCGATGTCACTCCCAGCAACCGTGCTGCCTCGCTCTAGTAAGCATTTACCCTCCTGTCCGTGGTGGCCTGGACTGCCTAACGGCAAAGATAGTGCAAGCTTGTAGCTACATTAAATGAGGCAGCAGATTGGATAGATGGGAGAATATTACTCACTTTCATTATGCTGAAATTGAACGCGGGTTAGAGGCGATGATATAGTCGTCGCGGGATGGCACAAGACCAATCCATCAAGACGCTTGTGATCGCATTCGTCGATGATGCGGCTGCGGCGGTGTATTCGATCAACAGGCTCAACCCTGATACGTTGTGTTTCGTGTTGCCTGAAGAAAGTAAGGCTTTGGTCGAGGCGGGCGTCCAGCCGAAGATCCAACAAATGCCGAGGCGGTGGGATTGGATTGTGGTGGCCGATGCTACGGAGTTTCCGTCCACCTATCAAACGATTGCGCGGTCCCTACCGGATCTCTTACGGACATGGGAGGTACAGCCGGGGGAGCTGGTCCTGGATCTGAGCGGAGCGACCGCGGCGATGGCGGGTGCGCTCACCTTGGTGGCGCTGCCGTGGACTTCTCGGGTGGTTGAATTGGTTCCCACGCGCGAAGGTTCGGAGGGCGATCGTGTCGAGTTGGGTTCCAAGACGCTCGTCTGGACTCAGACGAATCCGTGGGATGAGCAGGGGACAGTGTCGCGCCGAGAAGGATGTGAGTTGTTCAACCGAGGCCTGTTTCATGCCGCCGCCAAAATGTTTCGCGATATAGAACTGAGGGTGAGCGGTGGGCAGAAGCCGCTGTATCGAGCATTTACTGACTTGGCCGAGGGCTATGAATTGTGGGAACGGTTTCACTATCGTCAAGCCTGGGACAAGTTGAAGACCGCGGCCAAAGCCCTTGAGATGGCCTCGTTGTGGGGCGGACCTCCGGGATTGAAGGCGGTCGTGTCGCCCGTAAAGGCCAATGCCGGTTTTCTTGAAAAACTCGTTCTTGACCCGGCGGAAGTCAAAGACTTCGTCCCGTTGGATTTGCTGGCTCATGCCCACAGAAAGCTCCTTGCAGGGCGCGACCCTGAAGCGGCCATGACCGCGCTCGTTCGGGGGCTGGAGGCGTTCGCGCAAGTCCGGCTCTATAAGTCGCACAAGATCAAGAGTTGGGATGTGTCGCCCGAGCAACTTCCGCAAGGGTTACAAGAGACCTGCCGCGCGTGTTATCTCGAAGACATCGACGGTAAATATAAGTTGCCGCTCCAAGCCCAGTTTCGTGTGCTGGCCGGGTTGGGCGACCAACTGGGCCAAGCCTTTCTCAGGGAATGGCCGAAGATGAAGCCGTTGCTGGACGCAGCGAACCATGCGGTGTTGGGGCACGGCTTCGAGCCCATCAAATCAGAGCGAGTGCAGCAGCTCTACGATGTGGTCATCAAGCTGTCGGGAGTCAGTGAGACGTCGCTGCCGAAGTTTCCTGTACTCAATCTTTAGTCATGGGGCGCCGAAGGCCGATCATCGAGACCGGATCTTGTTGTTGTCGGACGGTCGTTTCGTTGATTACTGACATCACTTCGCCTGTCTATCCATCGTGTAACTCCCGACCATCCATCCGCTTTAAATTTCTATGGAAATAAAGATCTACTACGAAGACACAGACTGCGGCGGGGTGGTCTACTATGCCAATTATCTGAAGTATTTCGAGCGGGCTCGTACTGAATACCTTGAAATGCGAGGGTATTCAGTTGCGGACTTGATGAAACAAGGCGTCATCTTCGTGGTCGTGCATGCCGAAGTGGAGTATTGCTCGCCTGGCCGCTATGGAGAAACGCTGATTGTGGAAACGGACGTCGACGATGTGACGCGGGCCACTCTGACATTTTCGCATGTCGTGCGCGAGAAGGTGAGCGGCCGAGTCGTGGTGAACGGCT
>NZ_JBLYIG010000693.1:0-3730 GCF_049222245.1 Nitrospira sp. BLG_2
GGTTCAGCGGCGGTGCTTACCATCCTGTGCTGAAACGGGTCGACGAATTTCTACAGAAACCGTTGCATGCTGCTCTGAGCGTTCGCCAGCAGCGGACCAAGACCGTCCTGGCGCTGGACGACCTCATCGTCAAACAAGTCGAAACACTTCAAGCCAAAGGGCTGACCAGTCCTTACATGAAGAGTTTCGTCGTCGCCCGCGTGAATCCGATCAGGTTCCGTCCCAAAGACGCGCCACGCTTGTCCTTCGACGATGCCCTTGACCGCATGACGCAGGCCGCGCAGAAGTTCAATCCCGACAAAATCAAAATAGACGATCTGGCCAAATCAGTCGGCGCACCGGACGACGGCGAATAAGGGAGGGCCTATGCCATATGTTGTTCTTGGTTTGTCATTGATACTGTACGGACTTAGTCTCAACCCGTCGGCGCTGGGAGACGAGATCCTGCGCATCGCAAAAATTTTGGAGCGCCCCGCGGACTATCAGGCCAAAGTCGTCATCGTGGGAGGACGCGCGAGCGATGTGATGGAACTGCCGCCTCGATTCAGGACGCATCGCTGCGCCGGGGGACCTGTCTACGATGCACAACTGTTCCGACTTCTGGATGAGTCCGGGTCCATCCAGGTGGGAGTGGCCGGGACCTGCAAGCCGGGCGCGATGCAACCGGTTGTCCAGGACGAACGGTTGCGCATCCGTGGAGTCGTGGTCGCGGATGAAAAGGATCCGATGGGGATTCCCGTCATCTACGCGGATGCCATCGATCGTGTGACCCCCTAATCTGAACCGCTTTCAAGAAACCTTATAACGAGCTTCAGCGGACGCTCAACATGAGAGGCGTTGGTGGAGATCTCGACTATCACGTTCGATGTAGAATGTGCACGAAATCACAAAAGAAGAGCATCCGTCTACCTTGCCCTTGTTCTCAATGCCCTTTAGAATGATTTATTGATCCCCCTCGAAGGAGGTTGTTATGAGTCTTGCCGATAACAAGTGTATCCCCTGCCGCGGTGGTGTGCCGCCGTTGTCAAACGATCGCGCTCAAGCGTTGCTGAAGGAACTTGGCCGAGGCTGGTCCCTCAATGATCAAGGACATTTGGAACGATTATATACATTTCCAGATTTTGCCCAGGCGCTGAATTTTGTGAACAAGGTTGGCGCCGTCGCCGAGGCCGAAGGCCATCATCCTGATCTGTATCTTGCCTGGGGGAAGGTGAAGATCGAGATCTGGACTCATAAGATTAACGGCCTGACCGAGAGCGACTTCTACCTGGCAGCGAAAGCCGATCGGGAATTTGAGCCGTTTCGGGCTGTTGCCGGCTAATAGTAACTTTAAAATACTCCGTTCACCCATCGACTGGCCTACTTGAATTAATCGAAGGGCTCGGGGCGATTCTCCTGGAACTGTGTCGAAGCACCTACGACGGCGGACTTGTCCAATGGGCCGGATTACCGGCGAACATTTCGCGCTGCTGGCGAGTCTTGAAAACGCATCCTTGTGACCTCATCGCGATCCCTGCCGAGACACACGTACGCTCGCGTTGCACTTGGGCCTTTCTAGGTAACGGATCATCCATTGTCAGCCATGCCAGTGAAGATAGGAGCTGAGTGAAGTCCCTGGCACATGCGTTGTGAAGAAAAAAGGTGGTCAGCCTGGTGAGATCGGCGTACCCAATCGGTCGTTTCTTTGATGAAGTTATTGAGGAAGCAGTGGATGCCTCGAAGGCGGTAAGAGTTGTCTGGGCCAATCATCCGTGAAAAGTACCTGGGTGAAGATGCGGCGAGGCGTCTTCTCCCCTGTCATGTTGTGCTGGTGTTTCAGCGCGAAAGAGTGAAAACACCGTGCGAGACCTGATAAAAGAAAAGGTGGCCTACTTAGTTCATAGGAGGACTGATGGCTGACGACTATTTCATCAAAATCGATAGGATCGAAGGCGAGAGCCAAGATGCTCGGCATCGGGGAGAAATTATACTGGATGCATGGTCGTTTGGAGGGACGGCTGAAGGAATGGTGGGAGGAAAGCCTGGCGGAGCGGTGCCGGGGCCTGTGCGGCCAGGTGTCGCCAGCGGAAGATTCAGCGCGCAGGACTTTCAGTTTACGGCGAAAGTCAGCAAGGCCTCGCCGAAGCTCTTTGAGGCCTGTGTCACGGGCGCGCGTTTGAGGGAAGCCGCTATGTCCGCAAGGAAAGCAGGGGCCGAACAACAGGATTACTTGAGGATCAAATTATCCGATGTCGTGATTTCTTCCTATCAGCAGGGTGGATCCAGTGCATCAGGCGAGGTGCCTGTTGATCAGGTGTCGTGCAGTTTCGCCAGAATTGAAATTGAATACAAAGAGCAAAGACCCGATGGTTCACTTGGCGGCTCAGTCTCAGTAATGTTCGACTTAAGAAGGAAGGCGCCATCGAGAAAAAGAGGTCGTTGACGCCTGCAAGGAGGATTTTTCTCGTTCTATTAGCGCGTTCTCGGCAAAGACCGCACTGTAGTAATCATGGATTTATCCCACAGGTCTTTGTTCACCTTCCCCATATCAGAAATTTCCTCAATCATGCGTGTGGTCATACGCACCTATACGACGAACCTCTCGTCCCGGTGTGAAAATAAGAAAGTAAAACACTGGAACAATTAAGCATTGCCCGGAGGCATGGGGTTGGCTTCCGACAGGGCTTTGGAAAAGCGATCACCGACGATGTCAGTGGCCTTTGCCATGAGGTCCATCACTTCTTGCCATTCGCCGGGCAACAGGTCTTGCTTCAACTGGGGATGGATCGCCCATTGGGCCTCCACCTGCGTTCCCTTGCGGCTGACCAGCACGCGCAGCAGCTCCACATCCCAGGTCGGGCCGGCAGAATTATTGTTGGAAGACGACTTGTCCGACTGTTCAGGAGGAGGGATAGCTCGCGCCATACATGATCCTCATTAGAGCTCGTTCACATAATCTTACTGTATTCTGGGCAATTCAGTATATCAAGAGGTCTCTTGGTTAAGGACCGCGAGCATCGAATCGTGGATCTGCCCGTTGCTAGCCACAAGTTCCTGCCCATAAATTGAGAGATCTTTTCCGCTGAAATCAGTCAGCCGCCCGCCGGCCTCTCGCACGATCACCGACCCGGCCGCCATATCCCACGGATTGAGACGGACTTCCCAGAAACCATCGAAGCGTCCCGCCGCCACATAGCAAAGATCCAATGCGGCGGATCCCGTTCTCCTGAGTCCCTGGGCCTTGAGGGCAAAATTGGAAAAATGATCGAGGTTATTTCGCGACGTTTCTCTGATGTCGTAAGCAAATCCTGTCACCAGCAGACTGCTGTCGAGGGTCTTCGCGCCGGACACATGGATGGGACGGCCGTTCAATTGCGCGCCTCGACCTTCAACGGCCGTGAACAGTTCATTCCGTGAGGGGTCGAAGATGACGCCGAGCATACAGCGTCCTTCGTACTCGAGGCCGATGGAGACGCAGTAGGCCGGATAGCCATGCGCAAAATTGGTTGTTCCATCCAGCGGATCTATGATCCACAGATAAGGCGACCGCCCCTCTTCCAGGCGACCACTCTCTTCGGCCAAGAACCGATGGGTCGGGAAGTGAGTCTTGATACGGTCGATGACGCATTGTTCGGCGGCACGGTCTGCGTCAGTGACTAGATTGATCGGATTCTTATACTCGGTGTGGAAACCGGACCCGGTATAGTTAAGCAGGAGGGCGCCGGCTTGATGGCCGGCGGCAACCGCTGTT
>NZ_JBLYIG010000694.1:0-1778 GCF_049222245.1 Nitrospira sp. BLG_2
CCCCGGCAAACGCAATGCTGCCGATCGGCAACGGCGTGTATCCCGGATCAGACTGAGAGAACGGCACGTCGCGTCCCAAGAAGTTCCATTGAATTCTCCCCATGTAGAGCATGTTCTTGTCGTCATTGAATCTTTGGTTGATGCCTGTACCGGAAAAGACACCGATGTTGTACACCAAATAGGCGTAAGTGCCTTCAAAGAGATGCCCGCCCAGCCTTACTCCGATTTGTCGATCCAGAGTGAACGGCGCATTCACGATCGATCGCTCGACGAACTGTTGATTCCCTGACGAATCCACCCGCTCTCGATTGTAATCGATCTTCCACTGGCCCACGCGGAGTGTTCCCCATTTGAACTTGGCGACATCCAATCGGTAGTCGAGCAGGGTATTACTCACCCAGTCATATTCGACAAAGTACTTGAGCCAGGGTACGAAGCCATGCCCACCGACCTTAATACGAGCGCGGCGGACACGGAACGAGCTGGTGTCGTCGTCGTTGAAAGCATTCGGAAGCGCGTTCGTAAAGGCATCGCTCTCCTGGGGATAGGAATAGCGAAACTGCAATCGGTTTTGTATCAGCATCTCAAACTTGCCGTCGCGGGATTGCAGATCGAATCCATCCTTGTAGCGTAGGGAGATCGGAAACTCCTGGTCCCTAGTCTTTCGCTGTTCCTCTTCCGCTTTTTCTGAGTCAGCTTTGGCCCTCAACCACTCTTCCTTGGTAATCTGTCCTTTTTCATACAAAATGTCTGCCAGATCGTGCGCGGCTTGTGCGATGGGAACATTCCCAACGAGCCCAATACCCATCACACACATGATCGTTGCCCACCACAGACGCTTCATCCAACACCTCCCTCTAGTTAGTCATGTCGCAAAACCGAGGCGTGATATAGAGACCGAGCGTTAAGATGGTGCTATGAAATTGTTACTGAATTGTTAAATCATGCAAAATCAGCTGCAGGACAACGGTAGGAGTTTCAGATAGCCGCAACTAGGGCTTTACTCTCACGATCTGAGAGCGGTACTGTGGTGATCAGACCAGGAGTTGACGGTCATGAGCATGAAGAAGATCGGTTCAGTACGTTTCTTTAAGGTTGCGCTGTTGTTTGGGTTGATCGCCTGTCAACACCAACATTTTTCAAGCCCACCCATTTTCGAGGATGAATCCCGGTTCGTCCGACTGATAGTTGACCAAGCCGTAGGCGGTGGCCACTCTCATCCAGCCAGCATTACGACAGAGGAGATGTCGGCCGTTCTATCCGGCGTGATAATCGAAGAGCCGACCAATCTCATACGGTCCTTGCCCCTTCCGGGCAAGAGCGATGTGCCTCCACGGCACCCAGCATTCAGCGTGGCAGAAGTCGCCTTTCTCGCGCCACTATTGGTAAAGGGGTTGGAATCCGCAAAGCCCGAGGAGATCGTGACGTTTTATCGAATCGTCCAACAGCCTGGGACCGTCGATTACGTGACTTCAGGTGGAGTCTTCATCGACGGTGAAGAACTGCATTTCTTACTCAGCAACTATCGCTCACCCACCCGTTACCCGCCGGACGCTGAAACCATGACATATGTCGATGGACGATCGACTCCCTTGCAGCCCATTGTACCTCAGGAGACCCAACTGACTTTTCATCCGGCAACTGCGCTTGCGCCATCAGAAGAGGGATTCTTAAAGAATCCGTTCCGCTCAAAGCGGCAAGAGATCGCCGTGCTGTTTAAAGGGCTCACAAAGAAACCCGCAAACACAACTCACGAATCACACTAAGGGGCGTCTTCC